>NZ_JAQQPT010000021.1:0-141635 GCF_036688725.1 Pseudomonas lactucae
TCGGCCGCTGGCTGTCGATGCCGATGAAGGTGCTGCTGCTGGACGAACCAACCCGAGGCATCGATATCGGCGCCAAGGCCGAGATCTACCAGATCATCCATAACCTCGCGGCCCAAGGCATTGCGGTGATCGTGGTGTCCAGCGACCTGATGGAAGTCATGGGCATTTCCGACCGCATCCTGGTGCTGTGTGAAGGCGCCCTGCGCGGGGAACAACTGCGCGAACACGCCACTGAATCCAACCTGCTGCAGCTGGCCTTGCCGCGCCGCGTGACGAACTGAGAGACGACCATGACCACTCAAAACAACGCGTTGCCAACCGCACGCAAACCCCTGGATATGCGCGCACTGCTCGACAACTGGGCGATGCTGCTGGCGGCGGTGGGCATTTTTGTGCTGTGCGCCTTGCTGATCGATAACTTCCTCTCGCCGCTGAACATGCGCGGGCTGGGCCTGGCGGTGTCCACCGTGGGGATTGCCGCGTGCACCATGCTGTTCTGCCTGGCATCGGGGCATTTTGACTTGTCGGTGGGCTCGGTGATCGCCTGCGCCGGTGTGGTCGCGGCCATCGTCATGCGCGATACCGAGAGCGTGATGCTCGGCATTGGCGCGGCGCTGCTGATGGGCCTGATCGTCGGGTTGATCAACGGCATCGTCATCGCCAAGCTGCGGGTCAATGCGTTGATCACCACCTTGGCGACCATGCAGATCGTACGCGGCCTGGCCTACATCTTTGCCGACGGCAAGGCGGTGGGCGTGTCCCAGGATCAGTTCTTTATCTTCGGCAATGGCCAGTTGTTCGGCGTGCCGGTGCCGATCCTGATCACGATCCTGTGCTTCCTGTTTTTCGGCTGGTTGCTTAACTACACCACCTACGGGCGCAACACCATGGCCATCGGCGGCAACCCGGAAGCGGCGTTGCTGGCGGGGGTGAACGTTGATCGCACCAAGATCCTGATCTTTGCCGTGCACGGTCTGATCGGCGCACTGGCCGGGGTGATCCTCGCGTCGCGCATGACCTCGGGCCAGCCGATGATTGGGCAGGGTTTCGAGCTGACGGTGATTTCGGCGTGCGTGCTGGGCGGGGTGTCGCTGAGCGGCGGTATCGGCATGATCCGGCACGTGATTGCCGGGGTGCTGATCCTGGCGATCATCGAAAACGCGATGAACCTGAAGAACATCGACACGTTCTATCAGTACGTGATTCGCGGTTCGATCCTGCTGCTGGCGGTGGTCATCGACCGCATGAAGCAACGCTGATTCAAAGCCCCATGAGCGGCAAATATGGGAGGGGGCAAGCCCCTCCCACGGTTTTTAATCAGCGCTGAACTTGAAGACGGTGTTCTGGGTGTAGGTTTGTCCCGGGTTCAAACGAGTTGATGCAAAGCTGGGCTGGTTAGGCGCATCCGGATAGTGCTGGGTCTCCAAGGTAAACCCGCTCCAGTGCAAGTAAGTCTTGCCAGCCTTGCCCTTCACCGAACCGTCGAGGAAGTTGCTGGTATAGAACTGCACCCCCGGCTCACTGGTGTAGAGCTGCAAGCGCCGGCCCGACTCGGGGTCATGCACTTGGGCGGCGAGTTGCTTGAGGTCGCCCTTGGTGTCCAGCGCCCAGTTGAAGTCAAATCCGCCTTGCTTCGGTTCGGCGAATTTAAGCTGCGGATGATCGTCCTTGATGTGCTGGCCGATCGGCGTGGGTTTGAGGAAATCCATCGGCGTGCCCTTGACTGGGGCAAGTTCGCCGGTTGGGATCAGCGTCGCATTGACCGGCGTGTAGTGGCTGGCATGCAAGGTGGCAACCTGTTTGAGGATGTCCCCGTTACCCGCACCGGCCAGGTTGAAGTAGCTGTGGTTGGTCAGGTTGAGCACGGTGGGTTTGTCGGTGGTGGCCTTGTAGTCGATGTGCAGTTCGTTTTTATCGTTGAGGCTGTAGGTGACCTCGGTTTTCAGGTTGCCGGGGAAACCCATCTCGCCGTCCTTGGACAGGTAGGTGAGGGTGACCCCAACCGAGTCCTTGCCCTTGACCTGCGCGGCTTTCCACACCTGCTTGTCGAAGCCCTGGGCGCCGCCGTGCAACGCGTTGGGACCGTCGTTGAGCGGCACCTGGAAGCGCTTGCCATCGAGTTCGAAAGCACCGCCGGCAAGGCGATTGCCGAAGCGCCCGATGGTCGCGCCGAAAAATGCCGTACCGGCCTGGTAGCCCTGTACGTCGTCGAAGCCGAGCACCACGTCGTCGACCTTGCCGTGTTTGTCCGGCACCTTCAGCGACTGCAGCACGCCGCCGTAGGTGATGACCGTGGCTTGCATGCCATGGCTGTTGCGCAGGATGTACTGTTCGACGGGCGTGCCGTCGTTGGTTTTACCGAAAGGTTTGTGCTCGCTGCTGAGCCCTGCCGCCTGGGCGCCGCCGCTGGCGATCAGCATGGACATGGCAAGGCCCGAGAGCAGGTATCGAGGGTGCTTCATGGTCGAACTTCCTTTTGTTGTTTTGAGTGGAATAGTTCTACTAATAGCGATATTTTGTCGGTGTGACAGCGAATTTATAGCCTTAAACGCCGATTTCGTAAAATAAAATAAGACTAATTGATCGAGGCACCGTTATATGAGTACTGCACAGGCTGTTTATCCCGACCTTGAAGGCAAGACCGTACTGATCTCAGGGGGCGCCTCGGGTATCGGCGAATTCATGGTGCGCGCCTTTGCCGCGCAAGGCGCCAAGGTGGCCTTTGTGGACCGCGCACAGAGCCAGGGCGAACGCCTGGCGGCGCTGTTGAGTTCACAGGGGCGTACGGTGGAATTCGTATGCTGCGACATCACCGACGAAATTGGCTTTCGGGCGGCAATCACGCGGTTTGAGCAGTCGCTGGGGCCGATCACGGTGTTGGTCAACAACGCGGCGAACGACGTGCGCCATACCTTGGAAGACGTTGACTCGCAGATGTTCGACCAGCTGATTGCGGTCAACCTCAAGCACGCATTTTTTGCCGCCAAGGCGGTGGTGCCCATGATGAAAGGCGCCGGCGGCGGCTCGATCATCAACCTGGGCTCGGTCGGCTGGATGATGGCCTCCGCCGGCTACCCGGTGTACGCCGCCAGCAAGGCCGCCGCCCACGGCATGACCCGTGGCCTGGCGCGGGAACTGGGGCCTCACCATATCCGCGTCAATACGCTGGTGCCGGGCTGGGTGATGACCGAAAAACAACTGGCCATGTGGGTGGATGACGCGGCCAGGGAACTCATCGCCCGCAGCCAGTGCATGCCCGGCAGCGTGATGCCGGAGCATATCGCCAATATGGCGTTGTTCCTGGCCTCGGATGCCTCGGCGATGTGTTCGGCGCAGAACTTTATCGTGGATGGCGGTTGGGTCTGAGCCGAACACGTCAGTTCAGACAACCCAGATCAATGTGGGAGGGGGCTTGCCCGATAGCGGTGGGCCAGCAAAGGAAGTATTGGCTGACCCTGCCTCATCGGGGGCAAGCCCCCTCCCACATTTAAAAAACGATGTTGCTTATTCGATCGGGTAACGCTTGAACGCCGGATGCTGCTCCAGCCGCTCGGCGTGGCGTTTCAGGTTGGGGAACGCATCCGCCTTGACCGCGGTCGCCACGGTGAACTGGCTGAACGACCAGGCGACTGCCGCAGTGATGGACGCCTGGGTGAGTGTTTCACTGTCGGCCAGTTGCTTGTCCAGCAACGCATACGCCGCCAGCAGTTGCCCACTGACGCGCTCGAGCCATGGCGCATGCAGCTTCTCGGCGGGGCGCAGGTTGTGCTCATAGACGATCTGCACGCTTTTCTCACAGGCTGCCAGGGCTAGCCCCAGTACCTGCAGGTCCTTGGCGCGAGCCACGAGTGGTTGGGGCAGCAGCTTTTTATCGGCCGGCGCCAGCGCTTCCAGATAATCGAGGATCAGGCTCGAATCCATCAACACCGTGCCGTCGTCGAGTACCAGGGTAGGGGCCTTGACCACCGGGTTGATTTGGGAAAATTCCGCGAAGGTGCTAAACACCGACAGCGGCTCATGCACAAAATCAATTCCGTACAACTCCAGGGAAATCGCCACGCGACGTACGTAGGGCGAGTCCAACATGCCGATCAGTTTCATGAAGCCTCCATTGCGTTCAGGGTGTTGGGCTCTGGAGACTAAGGCCGGCGAGTCGACGGACGCAAGAGGGATATGGGCTCCCACAATCACACCCTTTGGTTTAGTCTGGAGCGCTTCGTTGATCGCTTCAGGAGCAGTGAGCATGACCGAGTACGTACCTCCCACCGTATGGACCTGGGACACCGAAAGCGGCGGCACCTTCGCCAGCATCAACCGGCCTGTCGCCGGCGCTACCCACGACAAAGAACTGCCTGTCGGCAAGCACCCGCTGCAACTCTATTCCCTGGCCACGCCCAACGGGCAGAAGGTCACCATCCTGCTGGAAGAACTGCTTGCACTGGGCCATACGGGCGCAGAGTACGACGCCTGGCTGATCAAGATCGGCGACGGCGACCAGTTCGGCAGCGGCTTCGTGTCGGTCAACCCGAATTCGAAGATCCCCGCCTTGATGGATCACAGCGGCGCCACGCCGATCCGGGTGTTTGAATCCGGCGCGATCCTGCAGTACCTGGCCGAGAAGTTCGGCGCGTTCTTGCCCACTGAGCCTGCGGCCCGCGCGGAGTGTTTGTCGTGGCTGTTCTGGCAGATGGGCAGCGCGCCTTACCTGGGCGGCGGTTTCGGGCATTTCTACGCGTATGCGCCGAGCAAGATGGAGTACCCGATCAACCGCTTTGCCATGGAAACCAAGCGCCAGCTGGACGTGCTGGATAAGCGCCTGGCGGTGAGCGAGTACATTGCCGGTGACGAATACACCATCGCCGACATCGCCATCTGGCCCTGGTACGGTGGTTTGGTCAAAGGCCGTTTGTATGGCGCGGCGCAGTTTTTATCGGTGCATGAGTACACGCATGTGCAGCGCTGGGCGGATGCGATTGACGCGCGGCCGGCGGTGCAGCGGGGGCGGCGGGTTAACCGGGTTTCGGGCGAGCTTTCAGAGCAGTTGGCCGAGCGACATGACGCGAGCGACCTGGACTAAAAGTGTGGGAGGGGCGGTGCGACGATTCGACTTGCCCCTCCCACATTTGCAGCGGTGTAAGCCAGGTTATTTGTAGCGCTGCTCGAACACCGCCACCTGTTCGGGCTCGATCAGCTCGAACGGCACCCACACCTCGGCTTCAATCGGCTCACCCTTGATCATCCGGATCGCCGACTCCACCGCTTTGGTGGCCTGGGCCTTGGGATCCTGGAACACCGACGCCGCCAGCATCCCACGCTTGACCGCCGCCAGCCCGTCGGGCAGGCCATCGATACCGATAATAGCCACCTCGCCCTTGGCCCTGCCGGACTGTTGCAACGCCATGGCCGCACCGATCGCCATCTCATCGTTGTTGGCCACAATCGCATCGAATTGCGTGCCCGCCAGCAGCCAGTTGCTGGTCAGGTCCATGCTTTTGCTGCGCTGCCATTCGGCGCTTTGCTGCTCCACCACCTTGATCCCCGGAAAGTCCTTGAGCACCTGCCTGGCGCCTTCGGTGCGGTCGTGGGTGGCGTTTTGTGCGAGGTCACCCATGATGATCGCCACCGTGCCTTTGCCGCCGAGTTTTTGCGCCAGGTAGCGCATCTGCAATTGCCCGGCCTCGATGTCGTTGGAGGCTACGGTGACCACGCCCTTGGGCAGGGTGCGTTCATCCGGATGGCGGTTGACGTACACCAGCGGCGTCTTGGCGGCCACTGCGGCGCGGGTCATGTTGGCGGTGGCGGAGGTGTCCACCGGCAGCACGATCACCGCGTCGACTTTCTGGTTGAGGAACCCCTCGACCTGGTTGAGTTGGCGCACCACGTCGCCCTGGGCATCTTCGAACTGGATCTGTACATCCTGCTGCCTGGCGGCGGCTTCCAGGCCGGTGCGTACATAGGTCATGAAGTTATCGTCGACCCTGGCAATGCTGACCCCGATGCGGTAAGCGGCGAAGGTCCATTGGCTGAACAGCAGTAACAGTGCGGCAACGAGCAATGAATAACGAGGCATGAGGATGTTCCTTTTATTGTTATAGGGTGAATGCTTGGCGGAAACGCTCCAGGGCCAGTTCGCTGTCGCCGCTGGCCCAGCCTTCCAGGCCGACCACGCCGCTGTAGCCTATGCCGTGCAAGGCCCTGGCGATGGCCGGGTAGTGGATTTCACCGGTACCGGGCTCCTTGCGCCCCGGTACGTCGGCCACCTGGATTTCACCGATGGCAGAGCCTGCGCGGTGGATCAGTTCGATCAGGTTTCCTTCGCCGATTTGCGCGTGGTACAGGTCCAGGTTCATTTTCAGGTGCGGGCTGCCCACGGCTTCGATCAACGCCAGGGTGTCGTCGGCGCGGGCGAACGGGGTGCCGGGGTGGTCGACCTCGGTGTTGAGGTTTTCCAGCAGGAACACGCGGCCTGCGTCTTCCCCCAGGCGCGCGATTTTCTCCAAGGTCTTGCAGGCGCTCAGCCACATGCGCCCGGTGGTCTGGCTGACGGGTTGCACCGGCAGGCCACCGTCACCCAGGCCGGTGCCGTGCAGGTTGAGGCTGGGGCAATTGAGGCGCTCGGCGACGCTCAAGGACTCGCGGGCGCTGTCGAGCAAGCAGCGGCTGCCGTCGGGATCGGTGAGGGTGCCGCTGATATAGCCGGTCATCGAGGTGAAATTGGCGCCGGTGGCGGCGAGGGCGTTGATGTCCTTGTCTGTCCAGCTCCAGATTTCCGCGCAAAAGCCCAGTGCATGAATGCGTTTGACGCGCTCGACGAAGGGCAGGTCAAGAAACACCATCTCGGCGCTGATCGCCAGCTTGAACGGGATCACAGGGCCACCGCCTGGCCTTGCTCATAGGATTCGATGCAAGCGCGGGCAATCGCCAGCGCCGCTCGCGCATCTTCGCCGCTGGCCAAGGGCTTGGCGCCGCTGCGCAGGCAGTCGACAAAGTGGTTGAGTTCGGCAACGTAGGCGTCGCGCAGCAGGTCGGTGTCCAGGCGCTGGGTATCGGCCTGGATGCCCTGGGCCAGGTAGCGCAGCAGGTCGGACTCCTGCACGCCGCCCATGGTGAGCATGCCGGCGCTGCCGAACACTTCGCCGCGCACGTCGTAGCCATACACCGCTTGAAAGTTCGCTTCGGCGGTGGCAATCGCACCGTTGTCGAAGCGGATCGTGGCCACGGCGGTATCGAGGAAGCCTCGGCTTTTGTAGTCCGGGGCGATCAGGGCGTCGGCCATTACGTGGACTTGCACCGCCTCGGCGCCGGGGTTGAGGTAGCGCAGGGTGTCGAAGTCGTGGATCAGGGTTTCCAGGAAGATCACCCATCGTGGCGAGTTGGCCGGGTTGTTCAGCGCCGGGTCGCGGGTGAGCGAGCGCAGCAGTTGCGGCGTACCGATGCGCCCGGCCAGCACGTCGAGGTGGGCTGTGCGGAAGCTCTTGGCGAACCGGCGGTTGAAGCCGACCTGCAACGCAACGCGGGCATCGGCGGCGGCGGCAATGGCGCGGTCGGCTTCATCGAGGGTGATGGCCATGGGTTTTTCGCAGAAGATTCCTTTGCCGGCGCGGGCAGCGCGGATCACCAGTTCGGCATGGCTGCGGGCGGGGGCGGCGATGATGACGCCGTCGATGTCCGGGTCGTCGAGCAACTGTTGTGGGTCGGTGTAGACCTTGTCTACCCCCAGTTCAGCCGCCAGGCGCGCGGCCTGGCCGGGGGTGGGGTCGGCTATCGCGGCCAGGCGGGCGCCGGGGATATGCCGCGCGGCGGTCAGGCCGTGGAAGCTGCCCATGCGCCCGGCACCGATCAGGCCCAGGCGGATGATTTGTGTACTCATGTGGTGACCCCTTCTTATTGTTGGCCTCAGGACAGTCCTGGCGGCAAAGGGGTGAGAGCAAGGGCTGTGCCAATTTATAAGTTATTGATAATTAATGGTTTATATAAAATCTATAAACAATAAGTGTTCATTTTGATGACATGCCTATACTGACATGTCAAAAAAATGAACATGGAGACGGCGAATGAACATGGCCTTCAGCGTACAAGACCTCGATTACCTCACGGACCTGGGGCCTGCGGCGCTGAATGAGGGTCCCATCGCCGCGCTGGAGCAGGCGTGGCGTGATTGCCAGGACGGCCGGGTGCAACGCCCAGCCGGTGTCCGCCAAGTGATATGGGAATCCTGGCGGCGCAGTGTCCAGGCCGCTATCGACCCCGCCGACAGCCAGTACCGCTTTGTCGCGGCGCAAACCCTGGCGGCCACTCTGGCCACCCACCGAGTACTGATCGCCGCCGCCGCGCAGGTCATGCATGGCTTGCTGGCCTACAACCCTCGCGGGCATATCAACCTCACCGATGCCGATGGCACCACCCTGTATTTTTGCGGCCTGGATATCACCCCGGTGGGCAGCCGCTTGCTGGAATCGGTACAAGGCACCAACTGCACCGGCCTGGCATTGGCCGAAGACCGTCTGGTCTACGTGCTGGCCGAAGAAAACTTCGCCGTCGGCCTGCGCCAGCGCCGCATGCACTGCGCCGCCGCGCCGATCAGGAATGCCCGGGGCCAGACCCTGGCCATGCTCACCCTCACCGCCGAACCCGGCTGGTTCCACTTCCACACCCTGGGCACTGTGCAGGCCGCGGCGGAGGCCGTCTCCCGGCAGATGGCGCTACAAGCATTGCTCGAAGAACAGCAGGCCATGCTCGAAGTGCTCAACGAAGGGTTGGTGGTGCTGGATGAGCGCGGCTGCATCAAGGCGCTCAACCGCTATGCCCGGCAGTTGTTCGGAGTGGGGCTGGAGCTGATTGGCAGTCCGTTCCAGCGCCTGGGGCGCAGTGAATTGAGCGATCCGCCGAGTGAGCCTGTGCGCGACCTGGATTGCACCTTCCACCTGCACGACCGTAGCCAACTCGCGTGCCTGGTCTCGGTGTGCCCGCTGGAGCAGGGCGGGGTGATTGTGTCGCTGCGCGAGAACCGGCGCATTCGCGAAATCACCCGGCGTATTGTCGGTACCCAGGCGCGCTATACCTTCGACACCATCCAGGGTACATCGCGGGCGATCCAGGATGCGTTGCACCTGGCGCGTATCGCCAGTCGCAGTGATTCCACCACGCTGATCCTGGGGGAAAGCGGCACCGGCAAGGAGCTCTTCGCCCAGGCCATCCATAACGCCAGCGAGCGTTGCAACGGCCCGTTCGTGGCGGTCAACTGCGGCGCGATTCCCCGGGACCTGGTGCAGAGCGAACTGTTCGGCCATGTCGAGGGCGCCTTCACCGGCTCGGCCCGTGGCGGCTCGGCGGGCAAGTTCGAACTGGCCGATGGCGGCACCATTTTTCTCGACGAAATTGGCGACATGTCCTTCGACGCCCAGGTCAGCCTGCTGCGCGTGTTGCAAGAAGGCGAAATTGCGCGCGTCGGGGCCAAAAGCGCACGCCAAGTGGACGTGCGTATCATCGCCGCCACCCACCGCAACCTGAGTCAGGCCGTGGCGGAGGGTGCCTTTCGCGAGGACCTCTACTACCGCCTCAACGTACTGAACCTGACCGTACCGCCCCTGCGCATGCGCCGCGATGACATCCCATTGCTGGCGCGGCACTTTCTCACGCGCTGTGCACGCTCGCTGCGTAAATCGGTGCAGGGTTTTTCGCCGCAGGCATTGGCCTTGCTCTCGGCGCATGTCTGGCCGGGCAACGTGCGCGAGCTGGAAAACGCCATCGAACGGGCAACCAACCTGGCCATGAGCGAGTTGATCCAGCCCGGCGATCTGCCGTTGGACACCAAGCCTCGCCCACTGGTCCGTGCCTATGAGTCGCAACCCACGCAGGACCTGAGCAGCCACGAAATGCACGCTATCGTCGCCGCGCTGAAAAACACCAGCGGCAATATCCGCCTGGCCGCTCAACAGCTGAACGTGTCGCGGGGTGGGCTGTATAACAAGATGAGTCGGTTTGGGTTGAGTGCCGGGGATTTTCGGGGCGGATGAGAGGGTATGGCGCAACTCTGCGCTGGCGGGTGCCGGTCGGCGCACTATAGGATGGGATGGTTGGTTGATCTGGTTCGATGTCGGCAAGCGCCGTGCGACGTTGCGCCCGGTTCTGCCGGCTGGGTAGCAAGAAACCTATTGAGTAGTCAGATCTAAGGAGAGATCCCGATGCCCCGCGAAGTTGAACCCATTATGTGCGTACCCGTCCCATCGAGGTCCGGCATTACTCACCTTTACACGTCAACGAACCTGACAGACGCTTTTGCGATCCGGCTCCCGGTGGGCACATCGAGCAACCCGGATTTGCTGGCTCGATTCATCCTTTTCCACCAGCCGTCCTGGATCGGATGGCTCCTGAAAGTGCGAGACACTCTCGTTGTGTGTCTGGGGCTCAAGACAGCCAAGCATCTGGCATCACTGGCTGATCGGGTTGGCCCCTTCAAGGTCTACAGCACGAACCAGACTGAAATCGTGTTGGGAGAGGACGACATGCACCTCGACTTCCGGATATCGGTCCTGTGTTCTGAAGAGGCAGAGTCGGAAGGCAGTCGCCAACTGGTTTTTTCAACCGTGGTCCAGTGCCACAACCGTCTGGGCCGGGCCTACCTCTTCGTGATCGCCCCCTTTCACCGCTTGGTCGTCAAGGCCAGCCTGCGCCGTGCCGCACGCATCGGTTGGCCTCTGGCTGGCTGAGTCGGTGTGGCTTGGCTCCCACATTTGAACTGAGTTTAGGCCGAGGGCTTCATGCACTCGATAGAGCGATCCACTGTGGTCCTGGCAATCTCCAGCAAATGCCACACCGCCAGAATCTTCGCGCGCTGAGGATTGTCGAGTGCCTCGCCGCAATCCAGCGCAGTTGCCGAAGCACTGTCGAGCAAACTGGCGGTGTAGAGCAGAGCATCTTCGAAGCTCAGGTCTTCGTTGATGGCGTGAAAGCCTTGGGTGGGCAAATAGTGGTCGATGGCGCGGTTAAAGGCGGCACGGTCTTTGGCGGGGTCGCGGGGTGGGTCGGGTAGGACTTTATTCATTGTGTAACTCCTATTGAGCAAGGGAGCTACCGCCAACGCTGCTAAACGAGGGTGGCAGCTGTACGCGGGTTAGCAGACCGGTCAATAGGAAAACCAGCGCACCCGAGGGTGCCCCGCGCACAGCCACCATAAAACGCAGAGGTGAACCGTGTGCCTATTGACGTCAGGCTGCTAAACCCGATCACTGAAATCCAGCGACGCAGCGAAGACTAGCCACCGATTGCAACAGGCACAAGGCGGCGGAGATTGTCTAGGAAACGTCCTGCAATTAAAAGGGAGGCGCCTTGCTGGCCCTTTACAAGCCATGACCAAATGCAATTAGCCCCACATGGAAAATACGGTGCGTGAGCGAGCGCCTGCGCCGCGATTACCACCTGCGCTACGGCTTCAACTGCTTCCAATCAATCGAAAACCGCGCCAGGTATTTGCGCAGCCGATCCGCATCGTTCGGTTGCGCCTTGGCCTGGCGTGAGACGCCAAACAAGCGTCGGCCTGCATCGGACAGGCTGTCGGCTTGCAGGCATACGTCGATAACGGCTTTGAGTTGTAGCTGGTCAAACAGATCCAGGTCGGCCGGCAGGCACGCGTGGGGTGCGCTGATGCCCCAGGCATAACGCAGGCGCTGTATTTCCTCCTCAACCTGGGCTTGATCGATACGCCCGCTGTCGGCCAGTGTCGCCATGCGTGTGAGGGAGGCCGACAGTTCGCGAAAGTTGCCCAGCCAGGCCGCCTCGCTGGAGCAGGCAAATGCCAGGTAGCGGCGCCGCGCTTCCAGATTGAAACGCACGCGACGGCCTTGTTCGCGGGCGTGGCGCTCCAGCTCGAAGTCGAGGTTCGGCTCGATGTCTTCGCGGCGGCCCGCCAGGCCCGGCAGGTCGAAGGTCCACAGGTTGATGCGCGCATAGAGGTCTTCGCGAAACAACCCTTCGACGACGCGCCCGCGCAGGTCGCGGTGGGTGCCGGCGATGATCAGGAAGTCGCTGGCCACTTCGGTGTCGGCGCCCATCGGGTAGAAGCGTTTTTCTTCGATGGCCTTGAGCAGCATGGCCTGTTCGTCGAGGCCCAGTTCGCCGATTTCATCGAGGAACAGCATGCCGCCATGGGCGGCGCGCAGCAGGCCGTCGCGGGCGTTTTGCGCGCCGGTGAAGGCGCCCTTGATATGCCCGAACAGCGCGGACATGGCGCCATCGCCGCGCAGTGTGGCGCAGTTCACTTCAACGAAGCGGCCCTGCAGTTGATGGCGGCTGCGCTTGAGTTCGTAGATGCGCCGGGCGAGGAAGGATTTGCCGGCGCCGGTCGGGCCGATCAACAGCATCGGCGCGGTTGAGCGCACGGCCACGCGTTCGATCTGCTCGATGGAGGCGTTGAAGGCAGGGTTGCGTGTGGCGATCCCGGATTTGAGAAACGCCAGGCCTTCCAGGCGCTGGTGGGCGAAACGCGAGGCGATGCGGTCGTAGCGCGACAGGTCGAGGTCGATCAGGGCATGGGTGCCGGTGGCGGGTGCGTTGGCATCCAGGCGTCGGCTGGGGGAGGTCTGGATCAGGCGGGCCGGCAGGGTGCGCGCTTCGGTGAGCAGGAACCAGCAAATCTGCGCCACGTGGGTGCCGGTGGTGATATGCACCAAGTAATCCTCGCGCTCGGTGTTGAAGCGGTAGGCACTGGTGAAGTCGTGCAACGCGCCGTACACCTCTTCGAAATCCCAGGGATTGGCCAGCGGCATCGGGTGCAGGCGCACCTCGGTGTGGGGCGAGATCTGCTGGATGTCGGCACGCACTCGCTCGGCAAGGCTGACATCGCGTGCGTCGACGTCGTGGATCAGTTCCAGGCGGTCGATCTGCAGGTCATCCTGCTGGCACAGCCCGACGCTGGGACGCCAGTGGTTCCACCGATTGGCGCCCTTGCCGACGCGATCCAGCTTGGAACCGATAAATCCGATGGCGACCGTGCGCTTGTGTTTCATGACTGGACCACAATATAAGTAACGATATGTAAGGATAGGAATAGAGCGATTGGTTTGTCATCGCTTTTCAGCGATAAAAAATACAAAATAAAAAATACTTATATAAAACAATAGGTTACGTATTTTTTAACAGCGAGCGGAAAACCTGGCACGTCTGCTGCTATCACCAGGACAACGCCGCAACGTCGGCTTCTGAAAAAAGAATCGAGATCATGCAAAACAACACCTACCAGCTGCTGGAAGTCGCCAACGGCAAACCGATCAAGCTCTGGACCGAAGGCGTTCCGGTGGAGCCCGAAGCTCGTCAGCAGTTGATGAACACCGCCAGGATGCCGTTTATCTTCAAGCACCTCGCGGTGATGCCGGATGTGCACCTGGGCAAGGGCTCGACCATCGGCAGCGTGATTCCCACCGTGGGCGCGATCATCCCGGCGGCGGTGGGGGTGGACATCGGCTGCGGCATGATCGCCGCGCGCACCACGCTGATGGCCAGTGACTTGCCGGATAACCTGCATGGCCTGCGTTGTGCCATCGAGGCCGCCGTGCCCCATGGCCGTACCCGCAGCCGTAAAGGCCGTGACAAAGGTGCGTGGGAAGACGTACCGGCCCAGGCCGATCAGGTATGGGCCACGTTGCATCCGCGCTTCAAGGCGATCACCGACAAGTACCCGCAACTGGAGCGTAGCAACCACCGCCAGTACCTGGGGACGTTGGGTACCGGCAACCACTTTGTCGAGGTGTGCCTGGATGAAGCCAACCGAGTCTGGTTCATGTTGCACAGCGGCTCGCGGGGTGTGGGCAATGCCATCGGCAACCTGTTTATCCAGCTGGCCCAGGCAGACATGCGCCAGCACCTGGCCAACCTGCCGGACCGCGACCTGGCGTATTTCGAGGAGGGCAGCCAGCACTTCGATGACTACGTGCAAGCCGTGGGCTGGGCGCAGGATTTTGCCCGCCAGAACCGCGAGTTAATGATGCGCGCGGTGGTCCAGGCCACGCGACAGGTGATCGGCAAACCGTTTGAAGTGGCGCTGGAAGCGGTGAACTGCCATCACAACTATGTGCAAAAAGAGCGGCATTTTGGCGAAGACATCTTGGTGACCCGCAAGGGCGCGGTCTCCGCGAAAAAAGGCGAGCTGGGGATTATCCCGGGCTCCATGGGCGCAAAAAGCTTCATCGTGCGCGGGCTGGGCAACGAAGAATCGTTCTGCTCGTGCAGCCATGGTGCCGGCCGCACCATGAGCCGCACCAAGGCGAAGAACACCTTCACCGTCGCCGACCAGATCCGCGCGACCGCCCATGTGGAGTGCCGCAAGGACGCCGATGTGATCGACGAAATACCGATGGCCTACAAGGACATCGACCAAGTCATGCACGCCCAGCGCGAGTTGGTGCAAGTGCTGCACACCTTGCGCCAGGTGGTGTGCGTCAAGGGATAAACGGAGGAATCGAGATGCAAAGGGAAGAACGGCACCCATTGAGCGACGCCATGCGCGCCCGGGTTGCGCAGGAACTGGACCGAATAGAGCGCGAGCGCAATGTGAAAGTGCTGTATGCCTGCGAATCCGGCAGCCGCGCCTGGGGTTTTGCGTCCACCGACAGCGACTACGATGTGCGCTTCGTCTACGTGGAAAAACCTGATTGGTTCATGCAGGTGGATGCGCCGCGCGACGTGATCGAACGTCCGCTGGATGACGAGTTGGACGTGAGTGGTTGGGAACTGCGCAAGACTTTGGGCCTGCTGCGCAAATCCAATCCTACGTTACTGGAGTGGCTGGATTCGCCGTTGGTGTATCGCCAGGAAACCGAGGCCACCGCGCAGTTGCGGGCGCTGGCCGAAGCCTTCTACAGCCCGCCGGCTGCGCGTAATCACTACCTGTCGATGGCCAGGAAGAACTTTCGCGGTTACCTGCAAGGCGAAACGGTACGTTTCAAGAAGTACTTCTACGTACTGCGGCCGTTGCTGGCGGTGCGTTGGATCGATCTGGGCCTGGGGCGGCCGCCGATGACCTTCGCCGACTTGCTGAGCACGGTGAACGACGCGGCTCTGTTGGACGAAGTGGCGACGTTGCTGGCGCTCAAACGCAATGCCGGTGAGGCGGCTTATGGTCCGCGGCGGCCGGCGCTGCATGCCTTCATCGTGGCTGAGCTGGAGCGCGAGGTACCGGTATTGCCACGCACTCGGGAAGACTCGCAACGACTGGACCGCTACCTGCGGGACACAGTCAAACGCTTTGCACAAGGATGGTTATGAAACAGGACGTGATTGAACTGGATGGCGCCATCGGCGGTGGCCAGGTATTGCGCAGTGGCGTGAGCCTGTCGATGGTAACCGGGCGAACGTTGTTCATCAGGAACATCCGCGCCAAACGCAGCCGCCCGGGGTTGATGCGCCAACACTTGACGGCCGTGCTGGCAGCGGCCCAGGTGTGTGGCGCGCGGGTGGATGGCGCTGAGCTGGGGTCGCAAACCCTGCGCTTTGCGCCGGGGCCGATTCAAGGCGGCGACTACCGCTTTGCGATTGGCACGGCGGGCAGTTGCACCCTGGTGTTGCAAACGCTGATGCCGGCGTTGCTACGGGCACCGACCGCCAGCCGCGTGACCCTTTGTGGCGGCACTCATAACCCGCTGGCACCGCCAGTGGACTTTTTGCAACGCGCCTGGTTGCCGCTGTTGCGGCGCATGGGCGCGCGTGTCGAGTTGACTCTGGTCCGGCATGGTTTCGTCCCGGCCGGTGGCGGCGAGTTGCAAGCGTTTATCCAGCCCGGCGAACTGGCGCCGTTGCACCTGACGCAGCGTGGCACGTTGCTGCAAGCGCGGGCGACCACGCTGAGCGCCGGCCTGCCCGGCCAGGTGAGCGAGCGCGAGTTCAAGCGCGTACGTCAGCGACTGGGCTTGCGTCTGGCGCAGTTGTCTGCGGTCGAGATAGACCCCGATCAAGGCCCGGGCAATGTGCTGATGCTGGAGTACGCACACGAGCACGTCACCGAAGTGTTCAGCGCCTTTGGCATGGCCAGGGTTCGCGCTGAAACCGTGGCCGATGAGGCGATCAACCAGGCCCTGCAATGGCAGGCCAGCGACACGGCGGTGGGCGAACACCTGGCCGATCAACTGCTGTTGCCGATGGCATTGGCGGGCGGCGGCAGTTTTACCACCGCGCAGATGAGCGATCATTTGCACAGCAACATGGCGGTGATTCGCCGCTTCCTGCCGGTAGTGATTGAAAGCCACGAGCAGGAGGAGGGCGGGTTGAAGGTTGAGTGTCGGGCGCGCTAAATATTTTCGGAGGTGACAATCCGCGGCGCTATATGCACCCGATGCCGCACCGCATCAAACCCCTCGGCACTCTGCAATTGCACCAGCAGTTCCACTAGCGCCACTGCCGTCTGGCGCGGCTGCGAGTCCATCACCACATCGATCAGGCCCTGGCTCAACGCCTGGCGTGACAGCTCGGTGGACTCCTGCAAAATGCAGCACAGCGCCGGGCGCTTGGGCAGTTGTGCCAGGGCACTGATGATGCCGTCGCCCCCGCCGCCCACCACGCACAGCCCACGCAGGTCGGTGTGGCGGCTGATCAGGTCGAGGGTGGCTTCTTCGGTGATGTCGCAGTTATCCAGGTTGATCAGCGGTTCCAGCGGCTTGAGCCCCGGTGCGTGTTCGGCCAGGTAGCTGTGCAGGCCTTCGACCCGTGCCTGGTGGCCGAGGAAACGATGGCCGCCGAGCAGGATCCCTACGCTGCCTTTGCGCGCACCGCAGGTACGTGCGAGCAACCAGCCCATGGTGCGCCCGACCACGTGGTTGTCCTGGCCCACGTAGGGTTCCAGGGCCTGCTCATGAATATCCGAGAGCAGCGCCACCACCGGCACGCCGGCCGCGCGGATCTGTGCCAGGCACGCGTTGATCAGTGGATGGGCAAAGCTGACCACTGCCAGCGCGTCGCACTGCACGGCCAATTGCTCGATCTGCGCGACGATGGCGCTCGGCGTGCGGTCATTGATGTAGTCGAACTGGCAGGTGAGGTTGGCCGTGGCGTGATGCTCGGCGGCGTCGCTGATCGACTGCGCCAGGTTCGCGTAGAACGCCTGGGCCGTGCCCAGCAGCAGGATGCCGAAACGGTAGGTGGGGCGGCGTTCGCGAATGCGTTGGCCGATCAGCCGCGCGGCAAAATAGCCCACGGCTTCGGCGGCCTGGAACACCTGTTCGGCGGTGTCCGGGTTCACCGGCGCACGCGCGTTCAATACGCGGTCGACGGTGGCCACGCTGAGGCCCGCCTGGGCGGCGACGGTGGCGATGGTTGGGCGTTTGTTGTTGTGCATGGCTGGCCCCTTGTGCGTCTTGATAGAAAACTATCAAGCCCCGCTGGGCCTGGATGATAGCTTGATAGGGAATGGATTCAAGGCCTTGAGAGGGATTTGGCCGCACTCTATGGTTGGTCTCGCAAAGCATCTGAAACTTTTCGCTTGCGGAGAACAATAACAATGCCTGAACACACCGCCCAAACCGCCCGGCGCGACTACAGCCTCACTGGCCCCGAAGCTGCCCGCGCGGCTGAAAAAGGCCTGGTCTCGGCCAGTTGGTATCAATCGCCGATTTCCCGTAAACGCATGAAAGAACTGATGCAGCGCCGCGACGGACCCGCGTTGCTCGACACGGCCATATGGGTGGCTGCGCTGTTGGCCACCGGTTTTGGTGGTTACTGGTTCTGGGGCTCGTGGGCCTGCGTGCCCTTCTTTATCGTTTACGGTGTGCTCTACGGCACCGCTTCCAACCCGCGCTGGCACGAGACCGGCCACGGCACTGCGTTCAAGACCCGTTGGATGAATGACGTGCTGTACCAGGTCGCGTGCTTCATGTGCATCTTCGAACCCCATGTGTGGCGCTGGAGCCATGCCCGCCACCACACCGACACCATCGTCGTCGGGCGTGATCCGGAGATTGTCGAGCCGCGTCCGCCGAGCCCGTGGATGATGTTTCTCAGCCTGTTCAATTTGCCCCTGGCCTGGAAAACCTTCAGCGGCGTGGCACGCCATGCGGTCGGGCGGATGAGTGCCCAGGAGCAGGACTTTATCCCTGAATCGGAGTGGCCCAAGGTGTTCCGCGCCGCGCGGATCTGGGTGGGTCTTTATGCGGTGCTCATCGGCACGGCGTTGTACCTGCACAGCTGGCTGCCGCTGATGCTGGTGGGCCTGCCGAGTATTTATGGCGCCTGGCTCGGCTACATATTTGGTCTGACCCAGCACGTGGGCCTGGCCGAAGACGTGCTCGACCACCGCAGCAACTGCCGCACCATCTACATGAACCGCGTGCTGCGCTTTATCTACATGAACATGAACTACCACCTTGAGCACCACATGTACCCAATGGTGCCGTACCACGCCCTGGCGCAATTGCACGAAGAGATCCGCGGCGACTGCCCGCCGCCGTACGCCAATCTGTTCAAGGCTTACCAAGAGATCATCCCGACGCTCTGGAAGCAGCGCAGCGACCCGACGTATTTCGTGCAGCGGCCGATTCGCTCCCAGGCGGAACCGGCTGCCAATGCCCCGGCACATGCAGAAGCTGCTGTTAGCTAATCCTCCTTAAAACAAGAGATAACACCATGAACGATCAATGGATCGACGTCTGCGCCGTGGGCGAAATAGACGAGGAAGACGTGCTGCGCTTCGATCACGGTGCCCACACCTATGCGGTGTTCCGTTCGGCCGACAATGAATTTTTTGCCACCGCTGGCCTGTGCACCCACGAGAAAATCCACCTCGCCGACGGCCTGGTGATGGACCATGTGGTCGAATGCCCCAAGCACAACGGGCGTTTCGATTATCGCTCGGGCAAGGCCCTCGGCGCGCCAGTGTGCGTCAATCTCAAGACCTACCCGGTGCGGGTCGAAGCGGGGCGGGTTTTACTCGCTGTCACGGCGTGATGATGAGCGACGCTCTGATCATCGTCGGCGCCGGCCATGCCGGTGGCCGTGCGGCGTTGACCCTGCGCGAAGAAGGGTACACCGGGCGCCTGGTGCTGATCGGCGACGAACCGCACCTGCCCTATGAGCGGCCGCCGCTGTCCAAGGGGTTGCTGCAGGGCACCACGGACCTGACGGCGTGCAGCCTGTGCGACAGCGCACGGATGGCTGAGTTGAATATCGAACATATCGCCGGTAACCCGGTGACCTGTTTGCAGCCACAGCAACAGCGGCTGCAACTCGCCGATGGCCAATGGCTGGGCTATGCCGGTTTGCTGCTGGCCACTGGCGGCCGGGCGCGGCGTTTGCCTCAAGCGCAAGGCAACCTGCTTTACCTGCGTACCCATGATGAAGCCGTGGCCCTGCGCAGTGCCTTGCGTCCCGGCGCGCGGCTGGTGATTGTCGGCGGTGGGTTTATCGGTCTTGAGGTCGCCGCCACGGCCCGAAGCCTGGGCTGTGAGGTCAGCGTGCTCGAAGCCGGGCCGCGTCTGGCGGGTCGGGTATTGCCGCCGGTGATCAGCCAGGCGCTGTTGGATCTGCACCGCGGTCAAGGGGTCGATGTTCGGTTGAACGTGGCAGTGGAAACCATCCATGACGACGCCGTGCAATTGGTTGACGGGCAGGTGCTGCCCTGTGACCTGGTGGTGGTGGGCATCGGCATGCAACCCAATCTCGAACTGGCCGCCAACGCAGGATTGGAGGTCGGGCAGGGCATTCGCGTGGACGCGTACCTGCGGACCAGCGCGCCGAACATCTATGCGGCTGGCGATGTCTGCGAGTTTCGCCTGGCGGGTGAGTATCAACGCCAGGAAACCTGGCGCAACGCCGAGGCGCAGGGGCGGCATGCGGCGTTGAATCTGTTGGGGCGTGAGGTGGCTTTTGACGCAATCCCCGGTTTCTGGTCCGACCAGTACGATTGGGGCTTGCAGACGGTGGGTGTGATGAGCGCCGCGACAGTCAGTCGCGTACTGCCGGCAGGCGGCCTGCTGCTGTTCTACCTCGATGCAGAGGGCCATTTGCAAGGCGCCTGCGGCTGGGGGCCGGGCAACAGCGTGGCCAAGGACATCAAGTTGTGCGAACGCCTGATCAGTGCCCATATCCCGCTCGACCCGGCCGGCCTGGCCGATCCTGAGCTGTCCCTTAAACAGTTGCTGCGAGGCTGACGATGCGCCAATTCCTGGTATTCCAATCGCTGTGGGCCATGCAAACCGAACCCGGCACGCTTGACGCGCAGCTGGATCGAATTGCCGAGGCCGGATTCGACGGCATCACCGATCACTATTGGCGGCCCACCGAGGTGGCGCGCCTGCACGCCGCCGCCTCGGCCAGGGGCTTGCAGGTCGAAGGGCAGTTGTTCCCGCAATCGGTGGACGACCTGGCCGCCGCGCTGGATGTGATCAACGGCTATGGCTGCCACCACCTCACCCTGCAAGCCGACGTGCGCCCGCGTACCCAGGTCGAAGCGGCCCGGCTGATCGAAGGCTGGCAACGCCTGGCCGAGCAGGTGGACTTTCCGGTGCTGCTGGAAACCCACCGTTATCGCCTGACCAATGATCTGCTGTTCACCCTCGACCTGCTGGCGCAGATGCCCGATTTGAAATTGCTGGCCGACCTGTCCCACTACGTGGTCGGGCGCGAACTGCCCGAGCCGGGCGCAGTCGAGGACGATGAGCAGATCCGCACGATCCTGCGGCACAGCTGGGGTTTTCATGGCCGCGTCGCCAGCTGCGAGCAGGTGCAGGTATCGCTGGAATTTCCCCAGCATCGCGCCTGGGTCGAGCGCTTCACCGGCTGGTGGCGCTATGGGATCGAAGACTGGCTGGCCCGCGCCGATACGCCGCAGAGTTTGTCGTTCACCTGCGAACTCGGTCCGCCGCCTTATGCGATTACCGGCGCGGATGGGCGCGAGATCAGTGATCGCTGGGCTGAGGCGCTGAAGATGAAAGCACTGATTCGCCAGGTTTGGGGCGATTGCGTGCTGGTCGCCTCGAAGAGCTGATGGAGCGCAATCGGGGCGTAGGTATTTACACATCTCGGATGCGACTTGAACCTGTGGCGAGGGAGCTTGCTCCCGTGACGACCGAGCAGCTGGTACATATCTACCTAATGCCCTGCGATCCAAATGTGGGAGTGGCGGTGCGACGATTCGACTTGCCCCCCGATGGCGGTCTGACAGCCGACCAGAATGTTGGATTCGACCGAGTACATATCCATTCCTGCGGTAACGGCCGCTTATGGTTCCGCTTTTACAGCGTGTCACTTTTGGAAGAGCGCTGTACGGACCGGAGACATGGTGGACGAAGCTATACAGACAGACTCAACTCAATAACCCGGTGCTCACCGCCACAATCAGAAACACCCCCAACAGCGCCCGGTAGATCACGAACGGCCAGGTGGAAAAGCGCTCCAGAAACTTCATCAGGCCCCAGATCGCAAAGAACGCCGAGATGCTGGCCACCACCAGCCCGAACAGCAGATGCGGCCAGGCGTGGGGCGGCAGGTCGGCGTGCAGCAGCACCCACAGCTCTTTCAAACCGGCAAGCGCGATGGCGGGCAACCCCAGCAGGAACGAAAAACGTGCGGCTTCTTCGCGCTTGAAGTTCAGGAACAGCGCGGCGGTCAAGGTTGAGCCGGAACGTGATACGCCAGGAATCAACGCGCCAATCTGCGCGATACCCACGATCAATGCATCGCGCAGGCGCATCTGGCCCACCTCGCGGGTATGCCGCGCACGCAACTCGGCCGCCGCCAGCAATACCGCCATCACCAGGCAGGCAATGCCAATCACCATCAGCCCGCGCAACGGCGAGTTGCACGCGTTCAAGGTCGAAGACAGCACCAGGCCGGCGATGCAGATCGGTATCGTCGCCAGCACGATCGCCACCGCCAGCCTGAACCAGCGGTCGTTATAGTCACCCCGGCGCACCGCGCCGATGCTGCCCGTGGTCACCTGGCGAACATCGCGCCAGAAATAACTCACCACCGCCGCCAGCGCCGCCAATTGCATCGCCGCCGAAAACGCCGAGCCGGGGTCTTGCCAGCCGAGCAGGGCGGGGACCACACGCATATGGGCGGTGGAGGACACCGGCAGCAATTCGGTAATGCCCTGGATCACTCCCAGGATGAAGATCTGCAGGTAATCCAGGGACGCAAAGCCCACATCCAGGCCGGCGGAACAGACGTTCGTCAAAATAGGTGTCCTTGAGAAAGGGGATTTTGGCGAAGTCTATTCGAAATGTTTCAGCGCTTCGGCAAGGGCGCGCGGCTATTTGCAATCGGTTCAGCCAATAGAAAGGTTCGCCGCTGTATTGGACTGTTCCGGCGATTTGTGAACAATGGCGCCCTGCGTTTTTTCACTGAGAGCCCCATGCCTGAAACCACTGTCGAACTGATTCAGACCGGTCCTGAAGAGGCCCAACTGATCCGCAACCTTTACCAGTATTACGCCTATGAGTCCTCGGACTGGGAGCAGGAAGATGTCGAGGCCGACGGCCGCTTCTACATCCACGACGAACACCTGGCCCGCTACTGGCAAGACCCGCGCTGGAGCGCCAATCTGCTGCTGGTGGATGGCTTTATCGCCGGCTTCCTGTTGATCGAGGACAGCGAGGTGCCGGGTATCGACGCGCTGGAGCTGGCCGACCTGTTCATCCTCAAGCGCTACCGCCGCAAAGGCATTGGCCGGGCCATCGCCACCCAGGTGCTGTGCAGCGGCGAGGCCAATTGGCTGGTGCGCTTTTATGATCAGGACGAAGTGTCCCAGGCGTTCTGGCGCACGGTACTGGATAACCTGCCGCGCCCGGTGCAGACGATTGAACTTGAGGATGAGCCGCAGTTGGTGAGTTACCTGATCACGCGTGCGGCGCTGCATTAAACGCCTGCTGCATCGCCTGCGGCGGTTGCCCGAATGCGCGTAGAAACGCCTGGCGCATGCGTTCGCGGTCGCCAAAGCCGGTTTCGCGAGCCACCACTTCCACCGGATGACGGCTGGTTTCCATCATCGCCCGTGCGGCTTCCACGCGCAGGGCTTCGATGGCCTTGGCCGGGGTTTGCCCGGTTTCTTCGCGGAACACCCGGCTGAACTGGCGCGGGCTCAGCCGCGCGACATCGGCCAGGGCTTCCACCGACAGGTCGTGCGTCAGGTTCTCGCGGGCGTAGGCCAGGGCCAGTTGCACGCGGTCGGACTTGGGGTCCAGTTCCAGCAACGCCGACAATTGCGACTGCTCGCTGCCCCGGCGCTGGGCGATCACCAGTTTGCGCGCAATGCGCCGGGCCAAATCGCTGCCCAGGTCGTTCTCCACCATGGCCAGCGCCAGATCGACACCGGCGCTCATGCCCGCGCCGGTCCACACCTGGCCGTCCACCACGAACAGTTTGTCTTCTTCCAGGCGGATGGCCGGGTAGCGCTTGCGGAACGCCGGGGCGTGAATCCAATGGGTGGTGGTGCGCTTGCCTTCCAGCAACCCGGCTTCGGCCAGTACAAAGATGCCCATGCACAGCGAGGCGACCCGGCGCGATTGGGCCGAGGCGGCCTTGACCAGTTCCAGCAGGTTGGCGTCCGGCAGGCGAAACTCCAGGTAGCCGCTGACGATCAGCGTGTCATAGCCCTCGGCCCGAACCACTGAGGTGTTTACCGAAAAACCCTGGGAGGTCATCACCGCGCCGCCGCTTTCCGACACCAGGTGAAACTCATAGGCCGGCTCGCCGCGCAGCAGGTTCGCGCACTCGAACACCGAACCCAGGCTGAGGCTCAGGGATTGAAAGTTCGGGTAAACCATCAGCGCAACGCTGTGCATCGTCATTCTCCAAGGCGGCGGGAGAGGGGATTGTCGGCGGGTGCCGGGTAAACGGCAACCGACTTCGGAGCGTGTCCGGAATCCTTGCGCATCTGACATTGTGAGCGTTTGGCGCGGCCCCTAAGATTCCCTCAACGAACTAGACGACTGGTCTAATCGGACAGGTGAAACATGAACAGCGAAACCAAAAGTGCACGGCAGACCATTCTCGACACGGCCCAAGTCCTTGTCGGCCGCAAGGGGTTTTCTGCGGTGGGCCTGAACGAAATACTTCAAGCCGCCGAGGTGCCCAAGGGTTCGTTCTATCACTACTTCAGCTCCAAGGATGCGTTCGGCGTGGTGTTGCTCGACACCTACTTCGACAACTACCTGCACGGCATGCAGCAACTGTTCGACGCGCCGGGCCTGAGCCACTGCGCCAAATTGATGCGCTATTGGCAAGCCTGGACCGACAACCAGACCGGCTGCACCGACGCGGGCAAATGCCTTGCCGTCAAATTGGGGGCGGAGGTGTCTGACCTTTCAGAGCCGATGCGCCTGGCGCTGCAGCGCGGTACGTCACGCACCATCGAATTACTCGCCACGTCCCTGCGGCGCGGCGTTGAAGATGGCTCCCTGGTGCTGGAGCACGGCCCGCACACCCTGGCCCCTCAGCTCTACGCGTTATGGCTGGGCGCCAGTGTGATGAGCAAGATCACCCGCACGTCCGCGCCTTTCGATGAGGCGCTGCGACTGACCCGACAGCTGTTGGGTCAACCTGAATACACTGACATTCACTGATCGAGGCACTGGAACATGAAAGTATTAATGGTACTGACCTCTCACGACCAGCTTGGCGATACCGGGCGCAAGACCGGCTTCTGGCTCGAAGAGTTTGCCGCACCCTATTACGCGTTCAAGGACGCCGGTGCCGAGGTTGTCCTGGCATCCCCGGCCGGTGGCCAGCCGCCGTTGGACCCCAAGAGCGATGAGCCGGATGCGCAAACCGAGCAGACTGAGCGCTTTGGCAAGGACCCGGCCGCCCAGCAGGCGCTGGCCACCACGGTGAAGCTGGACACAGTCAACGCTGATGACTTCGACACTGTGTTCTACCCAGGCGGCCACGGCCCGCTGTGGGACCTGGCGGAGTCGCCGGTGTCCATCGCGCTGATCGAGGCCTTCGAACGGGCCGGCAAGCCGGTTGGTTTTGTCTGCCATGCGCCGGGCGCCTTGCGTCACGTCAAGGCGATCAACGGTGAGCCGTTGATCAAGGGCCGCCGCGTCACCGGGTTCTCCAATTCGGAAGAAGAAGCTGTCGGCCTGACGCAGGTGGTGCCGTTCCTGATTGAAGATGAATTCAAGCAGTTGGGCGGCAAGTATGAGAAGGGCGCCGACTGGCAGTCCTTCGTGATCGTCGATGGTTCGTTGGTCACCGGGCAGAACCCCGGCAGCTCCAGCGAGGCGGCCAAGGCCCTGCTGAAACTCACCGCTTGAATTAACTGACCGCTCCATTCATTGGCGACTCTCAAGAGTCGCCAATGCTTTTGCTCGCCCTGAATTTGGTATATCCCCATGAATGACCGCATTTTGAATACCCCGATAAAACTGGGCCACCACACCCTGAACAACCGCGTGGTGTTGCCACCGTTGACCCGTCAGCGCAGTGCCCAACCCGGTGATATCGCCACCGAACTGATGGCCGAGTATTACCGCCAGCGCGCCGGCGCAGGTTTCATGGTCAGCGAGGGCACGCAGATCGAGCCGCGTGGCCAGGGTTATGCGTGGACACCGGGCATCTACGCCCCGGCGCAGATCGATGGCTGGCGCAAGGTCACCGATGCGGTGCATGCCGAGGGTGGGGTGATCTTCGCCCAGCTGTGGCATGTGGGGCGGGTGTCGCATAACGCCTTGCAGCCCGGCGGCGCCGCGCCGGTGGCGCCTTCTGCATTGCAGGCGTTGCAGGCCAAGGCCTTTATCGAAACTGCGCCTGGCGCCGGTGCGTTGATGCAGCCTCCGGTACCGCGTGCCTTGGCCGCGCTGGAGATCGAAGAGTTGGTCGGGTTTTACGCCCAGGCCGCGCGCAATGCGCTGGACGCCGGGTTCGACGGGGTCGAAATCCACGCGGCCAACGGTTACCTGGTCAACCAGTTCATCTCGGCCCACTCCAACACCCGTGACGATGAATACGGCGGCTCCCTGGACAACCGCCTGCGCTTTCTGCGCGAGATCGTCGAGGCGGTATGCAAGGTGGTCGGGCCGGAACGCCTCGGCGTGCGCTTTTCACCGTTGTTCAGCGGCACCGACGAGGACCGCGTCTACATTGGCCTGGTGGAAGAAGATCCGCACCACACCTATATCGAAGCGATCAAGGTGCTGGAAGCGTCGGGCATCGCCTATGTCTCCATCGCCGAGGCCGACTGGGACAACGCTCCCGTGTTGCCCGACAGCTTCCGTGAAGCCGTGCGCAGCACCTTCAGTGGGCGCATCATCTATGCCGGGCGTTACACCGCCGAGCGCGGCGCCAAACTGGTGGACGCGGGGCTGGCGGACTTGATCGCGTTCGGGCGGCCGTTCATTGCCAACCCGGACCTGCCGCAGCGGCTGTTCAATGGCTGGCCGTTGAACCCGCTGCGCGAAGAGGGAATGTATGGTGGGAGTGAGGTGGGGTATACCGACTATCCTGCGTATGCCCGTCCTTAGGCGAGTTCCCTTCGTCGGGTCTCGGCGGTCAAATGGACAGGCCAGGATGCGATTGCTACCTTATTAAAAGGTAATACCTTTTGATAATCGAGGGTTCGTATCATGGCCACGTCTATAAAAATCGATGATGATTTGAAACATCGCATCCAGCAGTTGGCCGTTGCCCGCCAGCGCACCGCTCATTGGATCATGCGAGAAGCGCTCTCCCAGTATGTTGAAAAAGAAGAAGCACGTGAAAGCTTCAAACAGGAGGCATTGTCGTCCTGGAAAAACTATCAGGAAACAGGCCAGCACTTGACTGGTGCCGAGACCAGAGCGTGGCTTGATACGTGGGGAACCGAGCAAGAGTCGGAGCAGCCCAAGTGCCACGACTGATTATGACGGCAACGGCGCTGGCCGGCCTGGAACGCTGCCGGCGTTTTCTAGTGGAAAAGGACCGGCAGGTGGCACGCAGAGCCGCTCAGGTCATAAGTAACCAGTTGGTGCGCCTGGAAGCTGACCCCAATATTGGCCGGCCCTTTGATCAGTTACCCGAATTACGCGAACTTGTTATCGCCTTTGGCGATGCAGGCTACGTAGCGTTATACCGCTTCAACCCTTCCGAGTCGGCCGTTTATGTGTTGGCCTTCCGGCATCAGAGAAAAGCGGGATACTGACTATCACACCACTCGCAACACAATCTTGCCGATATGATCCCCACCCTCCATCCGCGCATGAGCCTGGGCGGCGTCGGTGTAGTCGTACACCTTGTCGATGATCGGCAGGCAGCGACCCGCCGCCAGCACCGGCCAGATGTACTCGCGCAGCTGTTCGGCAATCGCCGCTTTCTCTTCGCCGGTGCGCGGACGCAGCAGTGAGCCTGTGATTACCGCGCGCTTGCCGAGGATGGTCAGCAGGTCGACATCATTGGCCCTTGCGCCGCCGAGGAAACCCAGTATCACCAGATGCCCGTCCATGGCCAGGGCCTTGAGGTTGTTGTTGAGGTAGGAGCCACCCATGATGTCGAGGATCACATCCACGCCTTGGTCGTGGGTCTGCTCGGCGATCACCTGGGCGAAATCTTGCTCGCGGTAATTGATCGGTTCGCCACCCAACGTGGCAATGGCTGCGCATTTGTCGGCACTGCCGGCGGTGGCGAAAGCCTGGATGCCGAACTCGCGGCACAGCATCAGCGCGGTGGTGCCGATGCCACTGGTGCCGCCGTGGATCAGCACGCGCTGGCCGGTGTGTGCGTCACCGAGGCCGAACAGGTTGGCCCATACGGTAAAGAAGGTTTCGGGCACGGCGGCGGCCTGGATCCAGTCCATGCCCTCGGGGATCGGCAGGGCTTGGCCGGCGGGGACGGCGCAGTACTGTGCGTAACCGCCGCCGTTGGTCAGCGCGCACACCTTGTCACCCAGGTTGAACGTTGACACGCCGTCGCCCAGCGCCACCACTTCACCGGCCACTTCAAGGCCAGGATACGGGCTCATGCCGGGTTTGAGCGGGTACTTGCCGGCGCGTTGCAGCGCGTCGGGGCGGTTGACCCCGGCGGCGTGCACGCGAATCAGGATCTCGCCGGGGCCGGCCACGGGTACATCGACCTGGCGCGGTTGCAGCACTTCAGGGCCGCCGGGAGCGGTGATTTCAATCAGGGTCATGTCTTTGGGAAGCGTCATTTGAGAGTACCTGCAGCGATGAGCGTATGGGTTGGGACCGCATCGAGCGGCCGGCGGTTCAGCAGGAGCATGCCCAGTTCCAAGGCCAGCGCGACCACGATCGCCGCGGCGGCGATCACGAACAATACAGCATGCTGACCGCCACTGAGATTGAACAGCGCCGAATAGGCGAAGCCTGCAATCGCCTGGAACGTGGCAAAGGATACGGTCGCGCGGCTCCAGGCCACTTGTTGCTGGTGATGGTTGGAGATCAACTCGTGCACCCGTGCCAGCGCCAACGGCACGATGCCCGGCGGGAACGAGCCGAGGATCACCGCCAGTGCGGCGAGTGCCATTAAGTGACTCGACACCGACAACGCGCCCACCGCGATGGCCTGCACCACCAGCACCAGGCGGATACTCAAGCGAGCGCCGAGTTTGTCCGCCAGAAACCCGTAGGTCACCGGCCCCGCAATCGAACCCAGGCCGTACATCACCCAGATCATCGCCCCCACATGCGCCCCGGCACCGAGGCCCCTGGCCACATAGTCCACCAGGAACACCATCGCCGGCACCAGGCCCGCGGCCATGAACGCGTACTGGGCAAACAGCAGGTATACGCCCGCCGGGGTTGGCGACCCCGCGTCGGCCTGCGCGGGCGCTTCATGCAGCGTGCCGCCAGGCCAGGCAAACCAGCTGGCGGCCGTCAGCACTACGGCCAGCAGGCCCAGGCCGAACCAGGTTTGCTGCAGGCCAAGGCTCAACAACGGCGGCACCAGCGTGCCCGAACCGGCGATGCCCAAGCCGATGCCCAGGAAAATCGCACCACTGGCCAGGCCTCTGCGCGCAGCGGGGACATGGGGCAGCACGGTGGCGGCCACCAGCACCATGATCGCGCCGCCGGCGATGCCCGACAGCAGGCGCCAGCCGAAGAACCAGGCCACCGACAAAGGGAAGCCACAGGCAAAGAATGCCAGGGTCACCGCGACCATCATCAGGCGCAGGGCGTTCTTGTTGGAGGTGCGCCGGGCGATGGGGCGACCGATCAGTGCGCCGATCAGGTAACCGACCAGGTTGGCGGCGCCGAGGTACACCACGTCGCTGGCGGAAAACCACTGCGCCTGGATCAATGAAGGAATCAACGGGGTATAGGCGAAGCGCGCCAGGCCGATGCTGACCAGGCTGGCGCACAAACCGGCGAAGATCGGCAGCCAGACGGCGCTGCGGGGTGGGGTGTCGTGCATGATGGCGATCCTGAGGATTTTTTCTGGTGCCCAGCATATCCACGATTGAAGGTGCAATAATGCAGCGATTACACGGCACAATGATGCATATATGCAGCAGGAGAGGACATGAACTGGGATGATGCGAGGGTCTTTCTGGCGGTGTGTCGCGAATCCACATTGCGCGGTGCCGCACGGGTGCTGGGAGTGGATCAGGCCACCGTCGGGCGGCGGATCAATGCCTTGGAAAAGTCCTTGAGCGCAACCTTGTTCCTGCGCACTTCCGAAGGCTACGCGCTGACCGCCGTAGGCGAAGCCGCGTTGCATTCGGTGGAAAAAATGGAGCGTTCGGCACTCGATCTGGAGCGCCAGATCCAGGGCCTGGACGATCGCCTGACCGGCACCGTGCGGGTCAGCACCACCGACTCCCTGGCCATTGATTTCCTGATCCCGGCCATCGCCAGCCTGCACGGCAAGCACCCCGATGTGCGCGTGCAGTTGGATGCCTCCACGCAGATTCTCAGCCTGGCCAAGCGCGAGGCCGACATTGCCGTGCGCAATACCCGCCCCGACAACCCCGACCTGATCGCCCGGCGCATCGCCTGCTGGCCAGTCGGGCTGTTTGCCGCCCAGGCCTATATCGACCGCCACGGCGTCCCCGACCCCGGCAGCCTGTTCGACGGCCACGACCTGGTGGTCTACCAGCCTTACCTGCAGACCCACAAGGACCTGACCCTGGTCAGCGAACCCCTGGGGCGCGGGCGGATTGTCGCGGCGTTGAGTTCCAGCCTGTTGGTGCGCCGCTCCATCGCGGCCGGGCTCGGTATCGGTGAGATCCCGGTGTACACCGGCGAACGCGACGGCCTGGTGCGCCTGTGGCCGGAGCGTGTGCGCCCGTTGCCTTACGATGTATGGCTGGTGACCCACGCCGACCTGCGCCACACCGCACGGGTGCGGGCGGTGATCGATGAGATCGTCGCGGCGTTTGCCGGCACGGGGGAGTGAAGGTCAGCACAGGCTTGCAAGCGTGCATGCGCCTCGGTGGACACAATCGACGTCGATAACCACCTACAGGGAGCGCATATGAACGAATCAAAACACCAGGATCTGGGGCTGTTGTTCCTGCGGGCGAGCGGGGCGCTGTTCCTGCTGTGGGTGCATGGCTTGCCCAAGGTGCTCAACTACAGCGAACAACTGAAGCTGATCGAAGACCCGTTTCACTTGGGTGTGCACATTACCTTGTTGCTGGCGATTTTCGCCGAGGTGCTGTGCCCTGTGTTGATCGTCGCCGGGGTGCTGGTGCGCCTGGCCTGTTTGCCGATCCTGGCGGTGCTGTTGATCGCCATGCTGGTGGTGCATCCGGAGTGGACGTTGTTGGAAGGGCAGTTCGGTTGGCTGTTGCTGATCATCTTTACCGGCGTACTGATCGCCGGGCCGGGTCGCTTCACATTGGGCGGGCGGTTTGCCTGAATAAAAAGGGCCGGGCAAGCCCGGCCAAATAAGGAGAGCGGTGTTTCAGCTGTTTCAGCGGTTCAGGAACGCCAGCAGGTCTTCATTCAATGCCTGGGCGTGGGTCACGGCGAACCCGTGGGGCGCGTCCTTGTAGACCTTCAACTCGGCGCCCTTGATCATCTCGGCCGCCACCTTGCCGGTGGTTTCGAACGGCACGATCTGGTCGCCGTCGCCATGGATCACCAGGGTTGGTACGTCGATCTTGGCCATGTCCGGGCGGAAGTCGGTTTCGGAGAACGCCGTGACGCAATCCACCGTCGACTTGAGCGAAGCCAGCATCGCGATCTGCAGGGTCTGGCTCAGCGTGCCTTCGGACACCACCTGGCCTTTGTTGAGGCCGAAGAACGGGGTGTTGAAGTCTGAGATGAATTGCGCCCGGTCCTTGAGCAGGCCCGCCTCGATACCCGCGAATACTTCGGCCGGCACGCCCTGCGGGTAATCCGCGGTCTGGCCGAAGATCGGCGTCACCGCACCCAGCAGCACCAGGCCGGCAACGCGGGCGCTGCCGTGGCGCGCGATGTAGCGGGACACGTCGCCGCCGCCCATGGAGAAGCCCACCAGAGTCACGTCCTTGAGGTCCAGGTGTTCGATCAATTGCGCGATATCGTCGGCGAAGGTGTTGTAGTCGTTGCCGGTCCACGGCTGGTCCGAACGGCCAAAGCCACGGCGGTCGAACGCGATGGTGCGGTAGCCGCGACTGCTCAGGTATTCCATCTGGTATTCCCACATGTCGGCATCCAGCGGCCAGCCGTGGCTGAACAGCACGGGCTTGCCGCTGCCCCAGTCCTTGAAGTAGATCTGGGTACCGTCTTTGGCAACGAATGTGCTCATGCAAAACTCCTTGATAGAGGTGGGTAAAACGCGGGGTCACTATTGCCGTTAAGCCGGTTCGTGGCTTGTACCGGTGTGCTTGTTTGGGGCTACCAACTGAACTTGAGTTCGACACCCAGGTAGTTGCTGTCCGCGCCGCCGGCATTGCGCAGGGTTTGCCCTACTGCGTAATGCACCGCTTCGACCGCGCCGGTGAGGTTGGGGGTAAAACCATAGTCGGTACGCAGTTGCGCGTAGGCGCCGGTCCAACGATCGCCCTGGCCGGCGGTGCCTGCCACCGGCAGGTTGGGTTGGGTGTACACCGCGTCGCTGGTGGTCTGTCGCCATAACAGGCCGACGGCGGTTTGCACGCTGAGTTTGTCGATTGGTTTTACCGTGATCGACGGCTTGACGTGGATCAGGTTGCTGTAGCCGGTGTAACCCGCCAGCGAAAAATAATAGCCGTTGGGGAACAGTGGGTTGAAGGTGCCAACAGTGCCGTCGCCGGTCCTGCGGTCGCCGGAGGCGATGTCCAGTTGCAGGCCGATACGCGGTTTCCAGGCCAGGCTGTCGAAGGTGTAGCCGGTGCGGCTGCCGCCGGCCCAGGCGCGAATATCCTTGCTGCCCACCGAACCACTTTGCAGCATGGCTTCGATGTCCCAGTCAAAGCCCAGGGCAGCGCCGCCCAGGCGCGCGTCGAACAGGTGGCGGGTCTCGTCGCCGTCGGCATCCAGGTAATGCGCGGCGCTGCGCTCATACACGCCGTAGTAGGCCGACAGCTCGTTCTTGCCCCCCACCAGCCGCTCGACGCGCACCATGTGAAAGCGCGCGTCGCTGTTGGACTTGTCGTCGAAATGCCGACCGTCCTGGTACTGCACCGGCTGGCTGGCGATGCCGATGAAGCGCCAGTTCGTGGTCTCCCAGTCCGCCCACAGCGCATCGAACGACTGCCGCACATTCGGGCCGTCCCGCGAGGAGATGAAGCGCTGCAAGTCGAAGGCAAAGTCCTGGCGTCCGGCCCGTGCCTTGAACGTGCCGCTGTCGAAGGTGTTGACGTACTCGGCAAAGGCCAGGCGCAGGTCGACGCGGTTCTGGTCGGCACCGCCGATGGTGGTCTTGTCATACGCCCGCACATCTTCCAGCTGGGTGAACACCCGCCAGTGTTCGTTCAGATGCAGGTCGGCGTGTACCTGGAAACGCTGGATCAGGTAGCGATCACGCTTCACGTCCTTCACGCCGAAACCACTGGCGTCGTTCATCTCGAAACGTTCACGCAAAGTCGCCCCGAGCGACAGGTAGGTGTACGGGTTGGCGCCTGACAACGGGATGTACTTGAGGTTGTCCAGCGCTTGCGTGCGCAGCGCCGGGTTCTGCAGTACGGACCAGTCTTCCTGCCAGCGATTGGCCTTGATGGCCGGCCGCGTCGGTTGCTCGTCGGCGTGGACGCCGCCGGCGAGCAGCGGCCACAGCACGGCCAGGCTCCAGCCTGTGCGACGCATCATTTTGCGGCGTTGAGTTGGTGAATTTCCGCGACGTAACCGCCGGGGAACTCGACCAGCGCGCTGCAACGGCCTTTGCTGTCGAACGCCGGCACGAGCACTGTGGCACCGGAACCGGTGGCTTTGCCCAGTGTGGCGGTCAGGTCGGCCACTTGGTAGCCGGTGGTTTCGTGGCCGAAGGGGTAGGGCAACTGGCCATTGGTGACCAGCACCGCCATGCGCCCGAACGGCGACTCGATATCGACACGCCGGTAGGTGCCGTTGGCTTGGCCCACGTCGATGCCCGGCGCATGCTTGTCATCGGTCAGCACTTTGCCGTGGGAGAAGCCCACGAACCCTTTGATAAACGCGTCGGCCCGCTCGGCGCTGAGGTACACGCGGTTTTCCGGGACGGTCTGGAAGGCCGCATAGTCCGGGGTCTTGGTGTGCCAGTAGAGCTGCATGTTCACGCCGCCCGGCCATTGCACCACGGCGTCACGCCCGATGGGGTCCGGGAAGTCGCTGACGATCACCGCGGCGCCGTTTTCGCGGGCGGCCTTGAGCGCGACGTCCATGTCCTTGACCAGATAGCCGTTGCGCTCCTGGCCGAACGGATGCGGAATCGGCGTGGTGAAGCCGAACAGCGACACCGTGCCCGCCGGCGTCTGCAGCAATTGCGAAGTGGTGCTGCTCGGCACCGGCAGCACATTCACCACCACCTGGGCCGTGCTCTTGCCGCCAAAGGTGGCGAGGAAGCTCTGGGCGAAACGGTCAACATCCGCCGGGGCGACATACACATGGCTGGTGTCATATTGCGGCGCCACGGCCACGCTCGGGGTTGCCGCGAAGGCATTGCCCATCATTGCGCTCGCCAGCAGCGTCAATGCCACGGATACCTTGATTGCTTTGTTACGCATGCCCATTCTCCAGCGCTTCTACGGGATAGAAAGCCGTGAGGTTAGGGGCAGGGGCGTGGTGGGAATTGTATGGACGTGCTCGGTTGAACGATTCAGCGTCTATGCTGGTCGATTGACTTTCAACGTCAGATCACACAGGTGAACGAAATGGCCAAGACTTACAGCTATGCCGCCCAGAACGCCAAGGACTCACTCAAACCCTTTACCTTCGAGCGCCGCGCGCCGGGGGCGGACGATGTGCAGATCGACATTCTTTATTGCGGCGTGTGCCACTCCGACCTGCACACCGTGCGCAACGAGTGGAGCAATACCCTTTACCCGTCGGTGCCCGGCCATGAAATCGTCGGCCGCGTCACGGCGGTAGGCGCCAATGTGAAGGCCTTCAAAGTCGGCGACCTGGCCGGCGTCGGTTGTATGGTCGACAGTTGCCAGCAGTGCGCGTCCTGCGCCGAGGGCGAAGAGCAGTACTGCGAGAACGGCTTTACCGGCACCTACAACGGCCCGGTATTCGGCGGTGAAAACACCTTCGGCGGCTACTCGGACAACATCGTGGTCAAGGAAAAATTCGTGCTGCGCATCTCCCACGACGCTGCCAACCTGGCCGCCGTGGCCCCGCTGCTGTGCGCCGGCATCACCACCTATTCGCCGCTGCATCACTGGAAGGTCGGGTCCGGCAAGAAGGTCGGCGTGGTCGGCCTCGGTGGCTTGGGGCACATGGCGGTGAAGATCGCCCACGCCATGGGTGCGCACGTCACGTTGTTCACCACGTCGCCGAACAAGCGCGAAGACGGCCTGCGCCTGGGCGCCGACCAGGTGGTGGTGTCCAGGAATGCCGATGAAATGGCGGCCGTCGCCAACAGCCTGGACTTCATCCTCAACACCGTCGCCGCGCCGCATGACCTCGATGCGTTCCTCAACCTGCTCAAGCGCGATGGCACCATGACCCTGGTCGGCGCCCCTGACAGCCCGCACCCGTCGCCGACGGTGTTCAACCTGATTTTCAAGCGCCGCAGCCTGGCCGGTTCGTTGATCGGTGGCATCCAGGAGACCCAGGACATGCTCGACTTCTGTGCCGAACACGGGATCGTCTCCGACGTGGAGATGATCGATATCCAGAGCATCAACGAGGCGTATGAGCGGATGCTCAAGGGCGATGTGAAGTATCGGTTCGTGATCGATATGCAGAGTTTGAAAAAGGAACGCCAGGCGGCGTGAAACACGCCTTGCTGAAACGTTGACGATCTAATGTGGGAGCGGCGGTGCGCCGCTCCCACCTTTTTTCGTCACACGCAATTGCCGCCGCTATGAAGGATTGCGCAGCACGCCGCGAAACGTCGCACTCAATGCGCGCAATGTGTCCTTGGAACGGCCATCATTGATGCGGCTGTAAAGCACCACTTCGCTCATCGGCAGCGGGGGCAAGTCGTACTGCTCACTGACGTCCACCGCGCCTGCCGGTGCCACGCGGTAGGCGAGGGCAGCCACGCCGAGCCCGGCGCTGACGGCGGCCCCCACGGCCATGACGCCGCCGCCGACAAACACTTCGATCCAGTCGATGCACGCCGTATCCAGTGCGCGCGTCGCCAAGTGGCGTACACCGCAAGGCGCGGCCATGGTCGCCATGCGCAGTGGCTGACCGGGGCTGTGCTGCCAGGCAGGGGCGGCGAACCAGCCAAAGCGCTCCACGGCTAACACTTCGCCGTCCTGGCGGTCGCCCTCGTTACGCACGATCACCGCGTCCAGCTCATTGCGGTCGAAGGCGGCCATCAGGTCGCGGGACGAGGCAATACGCACTTCAAGGATCACCAGCGGGTCATAGGCCGCCATGCGGCTGAGCCAGATCGGCAAGTCCGGTCCGGCCACATGGTCACTGATGCCGATCACCAGACGACGGGGCGCTGTGCTGCCCATATCGCCCAAGGCGCGTTCGTGGGCATTGAGCAGGGCACGGGCGGCCACGATAAAAAGCTCACCCCGAGGCGATAGCCGCACCTGTCGTGGGGTGCGCTCCAGCAAGCGATAACCGAGGCGTTCTTCCAGGCGCTTGAGCTTGAGACTGATGGCCGCCTGAGAGGTGTCGAGGGCTTCGGCGGCACGGGTGAAACTGGCGAAATCGGCCACCAGCACAAAGGCCTGGACGGTATCGATATCAAGGGGTTTTGACGTGTCAGTCATATTGGATGTTTATCGCAATTATATTGGTCGATATCTTGCTGAAATCATTGCCGCTGCGCAAGCTGGACGCTCAATCTGCACAGGAGCTGATTCATGTTTGCCAAACAGTATTCACACCGCTTGCCTGCCGACTACGACATGGACGTGATACGCCACCGCGCCGCGCAATTGGGGCCAGTGTGGGATCGCACCGAAGGGTTGCTGTTCAAGGCATTTATCGCCCAGGAGCGTGGGCAGGCACCGGGCGTGAGCAATCTGTATGCGTCCGTGTACCTGTGGTCCGACCCTTTGCAGGCCGCTGACTTCTTGCTCGGCGAGCGTTTTCAGAAGGTGCTCGATAGCTTTGGTCGGCCCGACATTGAGAGCTGGTTGCCGTTGGATGTTCTGCGCGGCCCGGCGCAGAGTGCGTTGAGCCTGTATCGCGAGGAGTGGGCGCTGGAACCGGGGGCTGACCGGTTGGCAAGGCTGGTCGAAGAGAAACGCCGCAATCGGCAGTTGGCCGATAGCAGCGACACGTTCGCGGTGTTCCTGGCCTTGGACGTGCAGGCATGGCGCCTGGTGCGGATCACTTTATCGAGCCACGCTCTGGATCCTGGCCATCCGGGCACCGGTTACCAAGTGCTCTATCTGGCCCAAGGCGTTGCGTCATAAGGCCAACTGCGCCAGTCTTGGTGGCCTCGACCTCTGCGTATCAGCGATCCACGATGCAAGCCACCCGTTTGACCCTCATCTGCCACGCCGTCACGCCCCTGCAAAAACAGGGGCGCTTTCCCGATGACGAGTCGGTGGTGATGGATTGGCAAGGCGCAGCATTGTCCTTGGCCGGTCGCTATAAGAAAGAACCGCGCCTGCTATGTGGGCCAGAAGCGCGCACGCGACAGACGGCGGGGTTGTTCGGCGCGCACCCGGTGATCGAGCATGCCCTGCGCGACGGCAACCTTGGCGTCTGGAAAGGCCAGGCAATCGGCGAGCTTGAGGGGGATTTATTGACTGCCTGGTGTACCGACAGCACGTGCGCACCGCACGGTGGTGAGTCCGTGGAGCAGGTGTGCAAACGGGTCGGGCAATGGATGAAAACCCTCGAAGCCCAGCCTGGCCATGTCGTGGCCATCACCCACCCCTTTGTGATCCGCGCCGCGCTGCTGTACGTCATGCAGTTCCCGGTCTCGATGTTTTACCGGATCGACGTCGAGCCGCTGTCGGCAACCCAATTGCGCTTCAACGACGTATGGCGCCTGCGCCTGGAAACTCACGCCTGAGTACGTGAACATGGCAAAATCCACGCCCCGCAATGAGAGCAACCCATGAAACGCATCCTGATCATTGGCATTGGCGCCGGCAACCCTGACTACATCACGATGCAGGCCGTGAAGGCGCTGAACCGCACCGACGTGTTTTTCCTGATGGACAAGGGCCAGAGCAAAGACAAACTGATCGACCTGCGCCGCGAGATCTGTGAAACCTATATCACCGAGCCCGGCTACCGTTTTGTCGAGGCCGATTGCCCGGAGCGTGCGCGCGGTGAGATCGACTACACCACCGCCGTGCAGGACCTCAACCGTGATAAGCAAGCCACCTTCGAACGCATGATCAACGAGGAAATGGCCGACGGGGAGGTGGGCGCGTTCCTGGCCTGGGGCGACCCGGCGCTGTACGACAGCACTATCCGCATCCTTAAGGCGATCCTGGCCAGTGGCCGTTGTGCATTTGAGTTTGAAGTGATCCCCGGCATCACCAGCGTGCAGGCCCTGGCCGCCCAGCATAAGGTGGCCTTGAACCGCATCGGCAAGTCCGTCGAGATCACCACCGGCCGCCGCCTGGCGGCGGGGCAGGCCAGTGATGCCGATACCCTGGTGGTCATGCTCGACGCTGAAGATTCCTACCGCACGGTGGCCGATCAGGACCTGGATATTTACTGGGGCGCCTACCTGGGCACGCCGGACGAGATCCTGATCAGCGGCAAGGTCAGCGAAGTGGCTGACGATATCCAACGGGTGCGCAAGGCCGCGCGCCTGGCCAATGGCTGGATCATGGACACTTATTTGTTGCGCAAACCCTGAGGTCGCATCCCATGTTTAAACGCCTTGCCCTCGCGCTGGCCCTGGTGGCCGGCGTTGCCCACGCTGATTCCGAGTTGCACACCGATTTGCCACTCGCGTACCTGGAACAGACCCAAAGCGACGCGCGCAACGAGCCGCTGGTGATCTTTTTGCACGGGTTCGGCAGCAATGAGGAAGACCTGTTCGGCATCAAGGACGCATTGCCCTCCACCTGGACGTACCTGTCGGTCCGCGCGCCGACGCCGGTGCAACCGGATGGCTTTCGCTGGTTTACCAAGACGCCGGGTGACGGCGATTACGATGGTGTGACCGCAGATTTGCAGAGCAGCGCCAAGCTGATCAAGGATTTTATCGGCAAAGCCAGCGCCAAGTATCACACCCAGCCTGACCGGGTATTCCTGGTGGGCTTCAGCCAGGGTGCGATCATGTCCTACGAGGTTGCCTTGCGTGATCCGCAACAGGTGCGCGGCATTGCGGCGCTCAGTGGTAGCGTGCTGCCGGTGCTCAAGGCTGAGCTCAAGCCGGACGAGCGCTTGGGCAAACTGGCGATCTTTATCGGCCACGGCACCCTGGATCAGGCACTGCCGTATGCGTCGGCGACGCGGGCGAATGAAGTGTTGGTGGGGTTGGGGTTGCAGCCGGAATTTCATGCTTACCCAGGGATGAAGCACACCATCAGCGAGGCGGAAGTGCAGGACCTGAAGGCCTGGCTTGAATCGAATGTAAAGTGAGCACGGTTGAAATGTGGGAGGGGTGCCCCTCCCACATTGGATATTCACTCTTTGGGCGATCGGGTTACTTATTGCCCGTGATTTGTTTCACCAGTGCAGCATGCCCCTTCGCATCATCGGCCCGCGAGATCGCCTGGATCACCACCAGTTGGTTGCCCGAACCACCGAGGAACGTGGAATTGAGCGTCTTGCCGCCGCCCTGGGTGGCGGTGCTGTCCACCTGGCGCAGGCCGAGGCCCTTGAGGGTCAGTTTTTTCTCGCCGAGTTTCTTGAAGTCGGGCAGGGCGGCGCTCTGCTCCTTGACGAAACCGGCCACGGCGCCGTCGAGGAACTGCGGGTCGTTGTCGCCGATCTTGACTCCGTCTTTGCGCAGGGTTTCGGCGACGATCACCACACTTTTCGTGGTCTGGTTGGCGTACATCGTGCCTTGGGTGGCGGCGGTGCCGTCCTCGGCCTTGCCGGCCGGCAGGGTGTCGGCGGTATAGGCCTTGGGCAGAGTGAAGGTGAACTTGCCGCCCAGGGTGGAGATAGTCTGGGTGGTCGGCTTGGCGGCGGCGAACACGCCGCCGGCGGTCAGCGCGAGGACCAGCAGGGCAGCGGTCTTGGTGAAGGTGGCCATGAAGCGCTCCAGGGGATGAACGAAATTGCGGAGCATTCTGTCAGAAAATTCTCAATTTCGTTCATCCGTAGCCTTACACCTTGTCGGACTCTTCCTCAAGCCTGTCCATTTCAAACAGCCGCGCCAATTCGGCTCGCGCTTCCTGGGCGGTCTGCATCACCTTGGCCGCGTCGTCGTATACCGCGTGCTGGGCGGCGAGCACTTGCAGGTCGTGGTTCTTGAAGCGGGTGATGCGCGCATCCGCCTGGGCCTGGCTCAGCCCAAGGCCCACGAGGGTGCGGCGACTCATTTCCAGGCTGGAATAGAAGGTTTCGCGAATCGGCGAGGCGTCCAGGTCCACCAGGCGATGCACGTGCTGGCGGTTACGGGCGCGGGCGATGATCTTCATGTGTGGGTAAAGATTGCGCACCAGTTCGGCGGTCTTGATGTTGATCTCCGGGTCGTCCATGGCGATCACAAAGAACTCGGCCTGGTCGACCTTGGCCGCATGCAGGATTTCGGGGCGTTGCGGGTCGCCATAGAACACCGGCATGCCGCCGAAACTGCGGGTCAGCTCGATGGTTTCCACCGAGGTGTCGAGGGCGATAAACGAGATATTCTGCGCGCGCAGGATCCGCGCCACGATCTGTCCCATACGGCCCATGCCGGCAATCACCACGCGTGGCGCGTCACTTTCGATGGCGCGGTATTCCTCGGGCACTTCCACCGGTTTGACCTTGGGCTTGAACAGCTTCGGACACACCAGCAACAACAATGGCGTGACCGCCATGGACAGGGTAATGGTGAGCACCAGGATGTCGTAGAGGTGCGGTTCGAACAGGCCCTGGTCGCGCCCGATCTTGAACACCACAAAGGCGAACTCACCGCCGGCCGCCAGTACCACGCCCAGGCGCAGGGCGCTTTCGCGGTTGAGGTCACCCACCAGTCGGCCCACGGCGTAGAGCAACGGCAGCTTCAGGCCGATCAGCAGCAGGGTCAGGCCAATCACCACCAGCGGTGAACTGAGCAGCAGGCCGAGGTTGGCGCCCATGCCCACGCTGATAAAGAACAGCCCCAACAGCAAGCCCTTGAACGGTTCGATCTGGGACTCCAGTTCGTGGCGGTACTCCGAGTCCGCCAGCAGCAAACCGGCGAGAAACGCGCCGAGGGCCATGGACACACCCACCAGTTCCATTAGCCAGGCGGTCCCGATCACCACCAGCAAGGCGGTGGCCGTGGACACTTCACGCAGGCCGGTCTTGGCGACGATGCGAAACACCGGGCGCAACACGTAGCGCCCGCCGATGATCACCACGGCGATGCTGCCGAGGATCTGCAGCACGTGTTGCAAGCCTTCGGCTTCGGTGGTCGGGTGATCACTGCCGGCCAGCAGCGGGACCATGGCGATCAGCGGGATCGCGGCGATGTCCTGAAACAGCAGAATCGCAAACGCCAGACGACCGTGGGGCTGGTTCAACTCCTTGCGCTCGGCCAGGCTTTGCAGGCCAAACGCGGTGGACGACAGCGCCAGGCCCAGGCCCAACACGATGGCGCTGTTCCAGGCCTGGCCAAAGACCCATAGTGCTACCGCGCCCATCACCAAGCCGGTCAACAGCACCTGGGCCAGGCCGACACCGAACACGGCCTTGCGCATTACCCATAAACGTTTGGGCGATAGCTCAAGGCCAATGATGAACAGCAACAACACCACACCCAGTTCGGAGAACTGCGCGACGCTTTGCGGGTTGCCGATCAGGCCCAGTACTGACGGGCCGATGATCACACCGGCAAACAGATAACCGAGCACCGCGCCCAGTTGCAGGCGCTTGGCCAGCGGCACGGTCAGCACAGCGGCGAGCAGGAACACTACGGCTGCTTGTAACAGGTTGCCTTCATGGGGCATTGCGAACTCCAGAATCTTTAAAGCCAATCAACAGGTGCGTATTAGAGCGCTTTTTAGAGGTTGAAAATTGTGTTTTTGAGAGGGATTTTTGGAGGTGGGGGCAGCGCTGCAACGAAAAGCGCCTGGACATGCGCCGGTCAGGATTCACCTACCTGTCGCTCTCCCTTTGTTACTATCGCTTCCCCGTCACCAGGAGTCAGCGCCCCATGCAACACCAGTGGGATGAAATGCACCGCACCCGCAAGCCCACGTTCGTGCTGTGCGGTGAGCCCCAGGGCGATGTGCTCAATCTCTACGTTCACGGCTACTCGGCGTTTTTCAACCGGCAACAGCTGGGCAGCTTCAAGGCACAGCTGGCCGGTATCGAAGGCTCGACCAACTTGATGCTGTTCTGGCCGGCGGGGCACTTTCTGGAAAATCTGTTTGCGCCGTTCAAGGACGTGATCGCTGCGATGCTCGGCGGCGGTGGCCTGGGGGCCGCCACTGTGGGGGTGGGCAAGGCGATCGCGTATTTTCTTGATCACTATAAAAGTGTCGAGGCGCGGGTGGACGAAGTGGCCAGGAGTTTGCTGCCGGAATTGGCGGAGTACCTGCACGGTGAGTCGCTGCAGGTGCGGCGCATCAACCTGATCGGTCATTCGCTGGGGGCGCGGATTCTGGTCAAGAGTCTGCTGGCCAGCCCTGAAACCGCACGCGAGCTGCCGTTGGACAACCTGCTGCTGATGGGCGGGGCGATCTGTACCTCCAGCCCTTGGGATGACGTATCGGCGCCGCTCAAGGGCCGGGTGATCAACTGCCATTCCAGCAAGGACTGGGCGCTGGCCCTGAAGCCGGACACCGAACGCTGCATTGGGCGGTATGCAATCCCGGTGACTCCGGCGCTGAAGGCCAAGGTCTGCAATGTGCATTTGGCCAGCTTCGACCATGCCGCCTATTGGCCGCAGTTGCAGACGGTGGTGCAGTACACCGACCTGCTGCACGAGCGGCGCGGCATGATCCGCTCCGACCAGCGCAGTGCCGAGGTGCGTTTTGCCGAGGAGGACGTCGAACTGTTCCCGGCCCTGGTGCAGGCGCGGCCGGAAGAGTTGAAGTTCCTCGCCGAACTGATGGCGCAAAAACGCAGCGCGTCGATTGATGCCAAGGTACGCGAGCCGCTTAAACTGGCCATCGAGTTGCAGCGCATGGGGGGCGACAGCTTCATGAACCTGGCCCGTGGTCATGGCGTGAGTTATCGCCAGATCGCCGAAGATGTGGCGCAGCGACTCGGGATCAAATTTGACCAGCCGCTTGCAAGCGTGGTGCTGGCAGACCTTGAAGCCCAGGTCGCAGAGACCCTCATCGAGCAGTACAAAGACAAGCTCAGTCACGCCGACCGTCAGGTATTCGACGCCGAGCTCAAGGCCGCCGCGCTAAAAGAGCAGGGCGTGTTCAATCGCATCGACATCGGCCGTTCGGCCACCACCGCGTTGAGTGGTACGGCATTGGCCGGCCTCACCGGGTTTATCCTGCGCCGGGGCGCGGCCACGGCAATACCGGTGGTGGGCCAGGCGTTGGCGGCGGCAATGCTGCTGGTGAGCGGCGTGCGGGCGTTTTCCGGGCCCGCCTATTCGATCACCACCCTGGCGGTGCTGGTGATCGGGGTGATTCGCCAGCGCATGGAGCGTGAGGCGCTGAATCAGGAGATGGACCTGGTGGCACAGGTGGTGGAAGCGTTTGAGCTGCCTCGGGACACGGTGATGCGCACGGTCGCATCCGACTGATAAGCTGCGCGCCTGTCTAGTGTGTTTGCCTGGGATACTGCGTGAAATTCAGCCTGCCAAAAATCGCTACCGCCCCATTCTGCCCGCCGGAAGTGGCGGGTTCGGTCGTCGTTGACCCCAACGCTTCGTTCTTCAAGCGCATCCTGATGTTCGCCGGCCCCGGCCTGCTGGTCTCCATCGGTTATATGGACCCGGGCAACTGGGCCACCGCCATCGAGGCGGGTTCGCGCTACGGCTACAGCTTGTTGTTCGTGGTACTGCTGGCCAGCCTGGCGGGGATGGCGGTGCAGTGCCTGTGCTCGCGGCTGGGCATCGCCACCGGCAAGGACCTGGCGCAATTGTGCCGCGAGCGCTACAGCAAGCGCTCTGCGCGGACCCAGTGGGTGCTGGCGGAAATCTCGATCATCGCCACGGACCTGGCCGAAGTGCTTGGCTGTGCGCTGGCGTTTCACTTGCTGCTGGGTGTGTCGTTGACCACCGGCATTGTCATCACGGCGTTTGACACCTTGTTGATCCTGGCTTTGCAGAACCGGGGTTTCCGCCGCCTGGAAGCGATCATGCTGGCATTGGTGGCGACCATCGGCGTGTGCTTCTTTGTCGAGCTGCTACTGATCAAACCCTACTGGCCGGACGTGTTGAGCGGCTTCACCCCCTCACTCTCGGCCATCAGCGATGCCGCGCCGCTGTACCTGGCCATCGGTATTCTGGGCGCTACCGTCATGCCGCATAACCTCTACCTGCACAGCTCCATTGTGCAAACCCGCCTGATTGGCAAGGACCTGGCCAGCAAACAGGACGCGGTCAAGCTGGCGCGCATCGACACCATCGGCTCCCTGGCGCTGGCCTTGCTGGTCAATGGCGCGATCCTGGTGCTGGCCGCCGCTGCGTTCCACAAGACCGGCCACACCGACGTGGTGGAGATCCAGGACGCCTACCATCTGCTTGATCCGCTGGTCGGCGGCGCATTCGCCAGCATCCTGTTCGGCATTGCCTTGCTGGCGTCCGGGCAAAGTTCGACCTTTACCGGCACCATCGCTGGTCAGGTGATCATGGAGGGCTACCTGAACCTACGTATTCCCTGCTGGCAACGCCGCTTGATCACCCGTGGGCTGGCGTTGATCCCGGCATTTCTCGGCGTGTGGCTGATGGGCGACGATGCCATCGGCAAATTGCTGATTCTGAGCCAGGTGGTACTGAGCCTGCAGTTGCCCTTTGCGCTGTATCCGCTGATCCGCATGACCGGTGACAAACAACTGATGGGGCCGTTCGTCAATCGATTGCCGACCCGGGTACTGGCGTGGTTTTTGTTTGCTGTGATCAGCGGGGCGAATGGGTGGTTGATTGCGCAGTGGGTGTTCTGACGTGAGCACTCGCTGTTGAACGAGACCTACACCAGGATTGCCAGGGAAGTGTAGAGGGCAACCTGAGGATCGGCCGTCAACAGTTTCATCGGCTCGCTCATGGCGGTTGCTACGATGAGCCGATCGAAAGGGTCCTTGTGATGAGGCTCGAGATCCTTCACCGCAATGGCGTGTTCTGAGGTGACCGGCAGTTCGACAAAACCGCTCTCCAGGCAGTACTCACGGATTTCAGCAAGGTCGAGGGTGAGTTTCCCCAACCCTGCCTTGATCGCCATTTCCCAGAATGTTGCAGCACTGACGTAAATCTCTGCGGCATTTTCAATCAGTTTTCGGGCTTTGCCGGATAGTGGCCCGTAAAAACAGAACGAGCCTACGTTTTCGACGAGGAAATTTCCTCATTTGTCCCAATACGGCACGGTGCCAAAACACGCGACAAAATAGTCAATCACCGTCCTTACCTTCAGCGACAGCCGCCGGCTCCCCGGCCACAACGCCGCAATCTGCTGCGGCTCCAGCGTGGTCGCGACCTCGTATTGCGTGAGCACCGCCTGCAAGGTCCCGGCGCGCAAGCTTTCGCCGATCAGCCAGGACGGAAACACCACCAGCCCCAGGCCTTGTTCGGCGGCGTGGGTGAGGGTGTCGGCGTGGTTGCCGGTGATCGGGCCCTTGACGCTGTAGGGCGTCCAGTCGCCCCCGTCGCGCCGAAAGAACCAGCGTTCCTGGCCGTTGATGCCTTTGTAGGCCAGGCAGTGATGTTCGCTCAGTTCGTCAGGGTGGCGGGGCGTGCCGTGGCGGGCCAGGTAGGCGGGGCTGGCGGCGATGCGAAAGCGCTGGGGCGCGAAGATGCGCGCCTGCATGCTGGAGTCGTTGAGCACGCCGATGCGGAACAGCAGGTCGGTGCCGTCTTGCAACGGGTCGACGAAGGTGTCGGTTTGCTGGATATCCAGTTGCAGCTTGGGGTAGCGCCGGCACAACTCGCCCAGCCACGGCGACAGGTGGCGCTGGCCGAACACCATCGGCGCATTGATGCGCACCAGGCCGCTGGGTTCGCGTTCCTGCTCCTGCAAGGCCTGGCTGGCGGCTTCGAGTTGTTCAAGCACCACGCGTGCATGGCGTCCCAGCAAACGCCCGGCCTCAGTGGGCGTGACCGCGCGCGTATGACGATAGAGCAACTGCTGGCCGAGGGCCTGCTCCATCAGTTGGATCTGCCTTGAGATCGAAGAGGGCGCCAGCCCCTCGCGGCGTGCCACTTCGGAGAAACTGCCGTGGTCCAGCACCGCGACAAACAGGCGCAGCGCCTTGAAACTCAGTTCGTTCAAACCCTGCATCGTGGCTCCAGGTTGTGCGTTCTGCGCAAAGGTGTTGTCGGCATGCTCCCATTTATTGCACAGCGCAGCCACCGGATAATCCGCGCCATCAATTCTTTGTTCAAGCGCAGGTGATGTATGCGGGCCAGTTCTATCGACGGTGTGGCGCCAGCCAGACCCCAACATAACGTTCTGCGGTTGTTGCTGTTGCCGCTGGTGATCCTGGCCGGCATGGGCCTGTCGGTAGAGGCCGGCTTGCTCGGGCCATTGGGCGAGCAGGTGGGGCACTTATGGGCGACGTTGAGCATTTTTGGCGTTGGCGCGGCGGTCCTGTCTCTGCTGTTGCTGTTCAGTGGTCCGCAGAAGGGCCCTGCGCTGACCGAGTTGCCGCGCTGGCAGCTGATCGGTGGCTTTCTCGGGCCCATCTACGTGGTGGTGCTGACCCTGGCCACGCCCCATATCGGTATTGCCATGACGATGATCGCGATTCTGTCGGGGCAGGTCGGCAAGAGCGTGCTGATCGACCATTTCGGTTGGTTCGGCGCGGCGCGCAAGCGGGTCAATGGCGAGCGTTGGATCGCCTTGGTGTTGATTGTGGCGGCACTTGTTCTGATCTCACGAGGGTAAGGCGATGAATCTGATTCTGTTATTGGTCGTGGTGGTGGCGGCGGGCGCGGTCTTGAGTGTGCAAGCGGCCATCAACGGCCGGCTGGGCCAGACGGTGGGCGTGCTGCGCAGCAGCCTGGTGACGTTTGCGGTTGGCGCCCTGGTCACGGCGTTGCTGATTTTCTTCTTCGAACCGGCCCAGGCGGTGAGCTTGCTGCAAGTGCCGAAGTGGCAGCTGACCGGCGCGTTGTTTGGCGTGGTGTACATGATGGTGATGGTCGGCGCGGTGCCCGTAGTTGGCACGGCGGTGGCCACGGTGGCGGTAATCACCGGGCAATTGGGCATGGGCATGTTGATCGACAACTTCGGCTGGCTGGGCAACCCGGCTATCGAGCTGTCGGGCAGCCGGATCCTGGCGATGGTTTGCCTGGCCCTGGCGCTGGTGTTCATGTACCGCAGCAATACGCGCACCGATTGATGGTTTGAACGATCGGTGTGGGCCGGCAGTCACTGCTTAAGGTGCCGGCGCTCGCCGCACCGTGACGACCATGAAGAAGGAGTCTGAACATGCCAGATCAAACCTGTGCCTGCCCACACTGCAAATGTGTACTGGGCGCCGACGCGGTTATGAAAGACGGTAAGGGCTATTGCTGCCAGGGGTGCGCCGAGCATCATGCGCACGGTGAGCCTTGCGCGGCAGCGACGGGCTGCGAGTGCGCCAAGGCGGCCCACTAGCACTGAGTAAGCATTGTGGACGCGGGCTTGTTGGGGTGAGTGGGGCTTGTGCTGCGATTCGATCCAAGGGCTGCTTCGCAGCCCAGCGCAGGGCAAGCCTGCTCACCACAACAAGCTTATTGCACATGACATCTCGGGCATCGTGGCTATTGGGTTTCCAGCTCGAGCCGCAAGCTATGGTCGGCCATGCGCTGACGATCCTTCACCACGCCGCTGGTCCGCCGGCCCTCCAGCGCAAACACCACGGTTTGCGCATCGTGCAAATCCTCGGGCAGCGGTTGGAACACCTTCAACACCAGCCAGCCGGGTGTGCGCTGCAGGCTTACCTGGCATTCGGCCTGTTTGGCCAGCGGCCCGAACAGCGTGTCCTGGGTGTAATCGATTCTCGCCTTGCCGTTTACCGGCGCTGATGACGTCATGGGACGTTCCTCCTTGTTTAATCCTGGTGAGGTTCAATCCTGGTGATATAGGCAAGTGATCCCGCGGGTGGGTGAAAATTCACTCGGATTGTCGAGCGGTGGTCATTACCATGGCGGCTCACCCTCGATTGATGTGTACGCCATGGCCCTGGCCGCGCCCCCCGACCTCAGTGATTACGCCGTCCCTGTGCAGCCGCTGGCACGAACCTACCCGCGTGGGTTGTATGTGGAGCCTCACAGCCACGACTGGGGGCAGTTGCTCTACGCCATGAGTGGGGTGATGTGGGTCGAGACGCCTCGCGAAGCGCTGGTGGTGCCACCCCAGCGGGCGGTGTGGCTGCCGCCTGGCGTAGAGCACGGCATTCGCGTGGTGTCGGATCTGCAGATGCGCAATATCTACCTGCGTCCGGCCCTGGCGGCGACGTTGGACGACCAGGTGCAGGTGATCGAGGTGGGTGGGCTGCTGCGCGAGCTGATCGTCAGGTTGGTGGAGGAGGGCGACAAAGGCGATGCGCGCTACTACGACGCCGTGGTCAACCTCGCGTTGCTTGAGTTGCAACGGGCACGCCGCTCGCCGATCCGCATCGCCATGCCGGTGGATGCCGATCGCCGGTTGATCGGCGCCTGTCAGGCGGTCATGGCCGCGCCGTCCCTGGTCATCTCCTTCGAGCAACACGCGCAGGCGGCGGGCGCCAGCGTTCGCACCCTGGCGCGTCTGTTCCAGAACAACCTGGGCATGGGGTTCGCCGAATGGCGTCGCCAGGTGCAGCTGGCCACGGCGGTGGCAGAGTTGATCCAGGGCCGGCCGGTCGGTGCTATTGCCCGGTCCCTGGGCTATTCGCCCAGCAGTTTCAGCGACATGTTCCGTCGCGAACTCGGTGTCGCGCCTTCGCACTACAACCGCTGAGGGGTTGGCCGAAATCCTGAAGTGGTTGGCCGATGCTTCGGATTCAGGCTCCTTACACTGCGCCCATCGACCCTAACGGCGCAGCCCCTATGAACTACCTTATTTCCCTCGCTATCGGCCTGTCTGTCGGCGTGATTTATGGCGCTTTGGACTTTCGCTCTCCCGCACCGCCCGCTATCGCCCTGGTGGGGCTGATGGGCATGCTGCTGGGTGAAAAACTCTGGCCCCTGGGGCGTGAGTTGGTCAGCGGTTGGTTGTCCTGATTCCCTCTCCCTTCGATGGATGCACTCATGAAAGCACTGCAATTTTCCGCCGCCGGCAACCTGGCCGCGCTGCGCCTTGTCGATATCGCCACCCCGGTGCCGGCCGCCGGTGAAGTGCGGGTACAGATCAAGGCCGCGGGCCTCAACCCCAGCGATGTCAAGAACGTACTCGGCCGGTTCCCCTACACCACGCTGCCGCGTATTCCGGGGCGCGACTTTGCCGGGGTAGTGGTCGAAGGTCCGCAGGCACTGCTTGGCCAGGAAGTCTGGGGCACCGGACGCGACCTGGGTTTTTTTGCCGACGGCTCCCACGCTGAGTACCTCACCGTGTCGGCCAAGGGCGTGGCGCATAAACCCGCGCAGTTGAGCTTTGCCCAGGCCGCCAGCCTCGGCGTGCCGTACACCACCGCCTGGGATGCCCTGCAGCGCAGTGGCGTGGGCCAGGGCACGCGCTTGCTGGTGATTGGCGCGAATGGCGCCGTCGGCAGCGCAGCCCTGGCGCTGGGGAAAATACTCGGCGCACAGGTGCTGGGCGCGGTGCGCAAGGCGGATCAGGTGCAGGTGTTGCGGGCGCAGGGTTTCGACGCGGTTGCACTGGGCGAGCCGCAAGACCTCGGCGCGCAGGTGAATGCCGTGTTCAAAGGCGGCGCCGACGTTATCTTCGACACCACCGGTTTCTGGCTGCCTGCCGCGGTGGCAGGCCTGGCGCCGTTCGGGCGCATTGCAATCATCGCCGCCCCGGTGGACGGACAGGTGCAATTGCCGGCCCTGGCGCTGTATCGCAAGGGTGGGTCGGTGGTGGGGATCAACTCGTTACTCTATAACTGCGAGCAATGCGCGGTGATGCTGGAGCAGTTCGGGCGGTTCTTTGATGAAGGTTCGTTGCCCTTGCCGACGGGGTTGCGTGAGGTGGCGTTGGCGGATGGGATACGCAGCTACGAGGAAGTAAATAGCGGCAGCGCGGATAAGATCATCTTCGTGTTTTAACACCATGCGAATGTGGGAGGGAGCAAGTCGAATCGTCGCACCGCCCCTCCCACAGTTGATCTCCCCTAGGCTTCTGGAACGCCTTTTTCCCAGGCCGACCAGTTCTTGAGGATCGCCTGTACCAGCGGATTCCCCGTGCGGTACAGGTTCTCCAGCGCCGGCACAAACCCACCCTGATCGGCATATTTGAGCAGGTTATCCACTTCGCTGTAGCCTGGGTAAGGCCGGTCGAAATCGGAACCGGCCCGCACCACAGCCAGGCGCTGGATATCCACCAACCCTTCACGACTGGCGCGCAGCAGCGCCTCGTAGGTGGAGTTGTCTTCCTGCTGTGTGGTGCAGTACTCGCCTTTGTTGTCGGTAAGCAACTTGGTCCAGACCTCGGCGCGTTCGCTCAGGCGCGTGCCGGAGAACCAGGTATTGCCCGCCAGCGTGTCGCAACGGGTGACTTGCGGCGGCTGGTTGGCTGGGGCGGCGGGGTAGTGCGCGCGCCAGGCGGCGGATTCCTTGCTCTCTGTGAGTTTGACGTTGTGCGACAGGGCAAAGGCCTTGGCCTGCAACTTCGGGTTCAGCTCGAATACTTCGGTCTTGTAGTCCAGCGGCGGTTTTTCATTAGGGCCTTTGGTGTTGATACCGATGTAACCGGTCGGCCACTCCTTGGGCGCATCGCGTGAATCCAGCTCCCATTGGGTGCCGAATTCCACCAGGTAATGCGCCCAGGCGGCGGTGCCGATGGTGCCGTGCTTGGGGTTGATGCCGGCGATCCCGGCGATCAGGAAGTAACTCTGGCGCAGATCGAATTTGGGCGACAGGGCCAGCGCCAGGGTGGACGCGGCGGCGTTGGTCTGGCCCATGCCGGTCACCAGCAGGCAAACCTGTTGGGTGTTGCAGCGAATCACCGGGTATTCGGCGGACAGGCCCGGCACGCGCACCTCCTGTTTAAGCGCCAGGCGATCGATCCAGGTCTGCGCCTCGGGGGCGAACATGGTGATCAGCATCACCTTGGGTTTGATCGGCGCGGTTTGGGCCAGCACCACATGGGGCAGCAGGGTCAGGCCGACAGCTATCGAGAGGCGGGTCAACGTATTCATCTAAAGCTCCTTGATCAGAATTGGTAGCCCACGCCGGCGTAGTAACCCCAGCCGTCAGAGCGTGCGCGGAAGTTGCCTTCGCCGAAATTCAACTCGCTGCCATCTTCCCAGTTGCCGCCGTTATGGAAGTAACGCCCCACCAGCGTGAAGCGCAGGTGGGTGAAGGAATACAGCAGCACGTTGGTCGCCACCGTGGAGTTGGCGGTGCGTGCCGGGTTGTCCTTGTGCAGGTTGGAGCCGAAATCGTGGTTGGTAAAACCGATGTAAGTCAGCGAGGCACCGTTGTCGAAGGAGGCGATGGGCACGATGTACTTCATCTGCGCGCGGTAGCCGTCCCAGGAATATTCGTTGCTGGCGCCGTAGTTTTCCCACTGGTAACGCCCGTAGAAGTTGGCCGACAGGTTGACCCGCGAGTGAGTGTCGATGTCGGTGCCCAGGCCGCTGTACAGCGTGTTGGCGCGGTTTTCCTTGCGGCTGCCGTGGTCGTAGATCCAGTCGAACGCCACGTACCACTTCTTGAACGGGCCGATGGCCAGGCTGCGTCCGGCCAGGTAGTCGATGGAGATACGCGGCTCATGCTCCATGAACACCGGCGAGCCATGGTCCCATACGCCTTTGTCATTGCTGTTACCGATGCCGAGGATCTTTGGCACATCGATATAACCGTACAACTCGAAGGGCCCCTTGCGGCCGAAGTACTCGTATTCCAGGTAGATATCGTCGGAGGGTTTGGGGCCGAAACTGATGTCCTTGCTGCCGATCAGCGTGAGGTCCTGGTTGAACCATTCGGACAGGTAGGCGCCTTTTTTCGGGCTGGTGGTTTCAGGGCTGAGGGTTTCGCCCTGTGCTGAGTCATCGGAGGGCTTGTCCTGCGCCAAAATGGGCGTGCTGAGTACTCCCGTAACGGCGGCCAGTAGCAAGGAAACACCAAAGCAAGCACGAGGCCTTGAGGTGAGCTGCATTGAAAATCCCTATTCATACGCGGTTTGAACCCGTTTCAACGGGTGGTGGCGAACCTGGCGGCCAAGTTCGTACCGCAAACGTTTGCACAGGTTGTACCAACTTTGCCCAATGGCTTGAATGGCCTAATAAAATGTCGAATTAGTCGACCTTTTGATCAGAAATGACTGGGTGTCATTTTTCGCTGCGATTGAACAGGTACAGGGCGGTTTCACGGCGATATTCGCTCGGCGTCTGGTTCATCTCGATACGAAAGTGCCGGTTGAAGTTGGACAGGTTGGCGTAGCCCACCTCAAAACAGATATCCGCCACCGACCTATCGCTTTGCAGCAACAGCCGGCAGGCGCGCTGCACGCGGAACTTGCGCATCAGGTCGATAAAGCCATGGCCGGTGTTGCGCTTGAAGAACCTCGAGAAGCCCGGTTCGCTCATCTCCAGTTGCCGGGCGATCACCGACAGGCGCAGGTCGCCGGTGAGTTCGCGCATGAGGTAGTCGAATGCCTTGTTGATGCGCTCGGCGCTGCGTGCGTCGAGCGTGGGCGCGTAGCAAGGACTGGCCAAGGCCTTGGCTTGTGCAGGGGGCGCATTCTTCAACGTGTCGAGCAGTTGCAGGAACAGGATCAGCCGCTGCAGGCCGTGGGCGCGGCCGATGTCTTCCATCAGTCGGGCAGCCTCTAAGGCGGTGTCGCCGCTGAACTCCAGGCCGCGTCGGGCCAATTCAAACAACGGCTGCACATCGCCCAACTCCGGCAGGGTTTCGCGCAGGGCGAGAAGGGCGCCACCGTCGAATTGCAGCACCACGTCGCGTCCGCTCAGGTGTTCGTCGGGGGCCAGCTCGCCGATCCAGTCGTGGGGCAGGTTCGGGCCGATCAGCGCGACATGGCCGGCATTGAACGCACCGATATAGTCACCCGCCACCAACTTGCCGCTGCCTTGGCGGATCAGGTGGATTTCGAATTCGGGGTGGTGGTTCCAGCGCGCCAGGGCGTAGGGGTAGTCATGTTCGAACCAGCGGAAGCAGTGGTCCGGCTCGGGCAGGATCACTTCCAGTTCCGCGGGGCGGTGTTCAAACAGTTCGGCGCGGCTGACGGGCATGGTGCTGCCTGTTTTTTTGGATTTCAGCAAAAATACGCGGTCCTGGACGGTAAGCGCTACCCCCGATTTCGTCCGGTACCGGTACTTTTTTGATCCGGGCGACGGGGTTAAAAAAGTATCAGCCGAGCATCCCCCATGCGTTTGTGAGGGCCAGGCCAAACTGCTGTAATCGGCCCTCAACAACAAAAACAACAGGTGGAAACCGCCATGTCATCGTTACCCAAAGCACTGTTCCTGCTGTCCGGCCTGACCTTGGCGCTGCCCAGTCATGCCGCCGATACCGTGACCATCGCCACGGTCAACAACAGCGACATGATCCGCATGCAGCGCCTATCCAAGGTGTTCGAGCAGCAGCACCCGGACATCAAGCTCAACTGGGTGGTGCTTGAAGAAAACGTACTGCGCCAACGCCTCACCACCGACATCGCCACCCAGGGCGGGCAGTTCGACGTGCTGACCATCGGCACTTACGAAACTCCGCTATGGGGCGCCAAACAGTGGCTGGAACCGCTCAACCAACTGCCGCCCGATTACGACGCCGAGGACATCTTCCCTTCGGTGCGCCAAGGCCTGTCGGTGAATAACACCTTGTATGCCTTGCCGTTTTACGGCGAAAGCACCGTCACTTATTACCGCACCGACCTGTTCAAGCAAGCCGGCCTGAACATGCCCGCGCAACCCACCTGGACCCAGCTCGGCGAATTCGCCGCCAAGCTCACGGCCAAGGACAAAGGCCAATACGGCATGTGCCTGCGCGGCAAGGCCGGCTGGGGCGAGAACATTGCGCTGCTGAGCACCATGGCCAACGCCTTTGGCGCGCGCTGGTTCGATGAGCAATGGAAGCCCGAGCTGACCAGTCCCGAATGGACCGCCGCCGCCAACTTCTACGTCAACACCCTCAAGCAGTACGGCCCGCCGGGCGTTTCCAGTAATGGCTTCAACGAAACCCTGGCGCTGTTCAACAGCGGCAAATGTGCGATCTGGGTGGATGCGAGCGTGGCCGGCTCCTTTACCACCGATGCCAGCCAGAGCAAGGTGGCCGACAACGTCGGTTTTGCCGCAGCGCCCACCGAGGTGACGGACAAAGGTTCCTCCTGGCTCTACGCCTGGTCATTGGCCATCCCGGCGACCTCTAAACACAAAGACGCCGCCAAGGCCTTTATCACCTGGGCGACGTCCAAGGACTACATCCAACTGGTCGCCGACAAAGAAGGCATCACCAACGTACCGCCCGGCACGCGCCAGTCCACCTACAACGACGCCTACCTGAAAGCTGCGCCGTTTGCCCAGGTCACGCTGGCGATGATGAAGCACGCCGACCCCGCGCATCCCTCGGCCAAACCGGTGCCATACGTGGGCATCCAGTACGTGACCATCCCTGAGTTCCAGGCCATCGGCACCTCCGTCGGCAAGTTGTTCTCGGCGGCGCTGACCGGCGGCATGACGGTTGATCAGGCGTTGGTGCAGGCGCAATCGACCACTGAGCGCGAGATGAAACGCGCCGGATACCCGAAGTGATTGTTACAGGACATCCTCATGAAACGACTTGAAGGTAAAAGTGCGCTGATCACCGGATCGGCGCGTGGGATTGGCCGCGCGTTTGCCCAGGCGTATATCGCTGAAGGCGCCACCGTCGCCATCGCCGATATCAACCTGCAACGCGCCCAGGCCACCGCCGCCGAACTCGGTCCCCAGGCCTATGCGGTGGCGATGGACGTCACCGACCAGTTCTCCATCGACGCCGCGATTGCCGCTGTGGTGGCCCATGCCGGCAAGCTGGATATCCTCGTCAACAACGCGGCACTGTTCGACCTGGCGCCCATCGTCGACATCACCCGCGACAGCTTCGAGCGGCTGTTCTCGATCAATGTCGCCGGTACGCTGTTCACGCTGCAAGCTGCGGCTCGGCAGATGATCCGCCAGGGCCATGGCGGCAAGATCATCAACATGGCCAGCCAGGCCGGGCGGCGCGGTGAGGCATTGGTGGCGGTGTATTGCGCGACCAAGGCGGCGGTGATCAGCCTGACCCAATCGGCGGGGTTGAACCTGATCAAACAAGGGATCAACGTCAACGCCATCGCCCCCGGCGTGGTGGACGGTGAGCATTGGGACGGGGTGGACGCGTTGTTTGCCAGGCATGAAGGGTTGGCGCCGGGGGAGAAGAAGAAACGGGTAGGGGAAGAGGTGCCGTTCGGGCGGATGGGCACGGCGCAGGATTTGACCGGGATGGCGATTTTCCTGGCATCAAAGGAGGCCGACTATGTGGTGGCCCAGACGTACAACGTCGATGGCGGTAATTGGATGAACTAGCGGCCTACACCGATCAAAACTGTGGGAGGGGCGGTGCGACGATTCGACTTGCCCCTCCCACATTTGAATTTCATTGTTCTTGAAAACAGGGCTACTCAGCAAAACTGCGATCAAAGAAGTAGATCTCCCCAGGCTTCAACATCTCCACCGTCGCCTGCGGCCTGCCGCCTTCACCCTGTTTTTTGCGCCCCGTCTCACGCAAATATCCCGCCTCGGTCAGCTTCAGCAAACGTTGGCGAACACTGGTCTTCAACACCGGCCGCGCCAGTACCAGTGAGAAGATCGTAGTCGCTTGCGGGGCACTGAACTCATCGCCCAGGAACATCAGCGGCAAGCTGCTGTACAGCGACTTGGACAACAACCGATCCTGCACCGCCGCCACGATCAGGTTGTGATCGAACGGCAGCTTGAGACTGCCGTTCGCCACCGCGTTCAGTGAAAACCAGGCTTGATGCTCGCCCAGTGTCACTTCATCCGCCACGATTGCCAGGTAGAACGTGGACGACGACCAGCAGCGCGGGTCGCGAAACGCGTCGCCCACCGTGCCCACCTGCTCGCTCCAGGCCAGGGTCAGGCCGACTTTGTCACTGGCGCGCAACCGTTCCACGGCATCCTTGAGGCTCAGATCTTGCACGCCGCCATTGACTACCACGCCTGGCAGCGCCCAATGCCCGGCGAAGGGTTCGGCGTCACGTTTGTTCAGCAGCAGTTTGAGTTCGCCCGAGGCGCGGCAGTAAAACAGTACGCACAGGTCGACGGTGTGGAGGTAAGCGCTAAGTGGCATGTGAAGTCCTTCCAAACGGCATTGGGGCACAGTCTAACGGATCGAACAGCGATGTCATGTACTTGCTCAAGCATAGATAAATAAATGTTTCTTGCAATGAAGGTACATGACGTGTACTTTTGTTTCCAGGCCATAGGAGAACCATCATGACCCTCGCGAAAACCGCCGTTGCTTCATTCGACGTCGACGCCCAAAAGAGCTTCACGCCGCTGTGCCCCAATGAGTTGCCTGTGGCCGGTGGCGATCAGATCGGCGCCGAGCTCAACTACATGGCCAGCCTTGCCGGCCACCGCGTCGGCAGCAAGGACGCGCACACCCCGCAGGCTCCCTGGGTGGTCGCACACCCGAGCGAGATGATGAAAGCCACCGGCCTCGTACATGCCGACCTCACCTGGGTCGCCCACTGCGTACCGGGCACCGAAGGCTTCACCTTGCTCGACGAACTGCCGACGCCGTATGACTACGATTACTTCGTCTGGAAAGGCGTCGAACCCGACCTGCACCCCTACGGCGCCTGCTACCACGACCTGCACGACAAGCTGTCCACCGGCGTGATCGAGTACCTCAAGGCTCAAGGCGTGGTCCGCGTGATTGTCGGTGGCCTGGCCCTGGACTACTGCGTCAAGACCACCGCCTTGCAATTGCTCAAGGCCGACCTGGAAGTGGTCCTGCACTTGCCGGCCTGCCGCGGTATCAGCGAGGAGGGCGGTGTACAGGCTGTCAATGAGTTGCTCAGGGCCGGTGCTGTCATCAGCAGCACCCGCGAAGAACTGGCCGCGATGGCCGCGCGTTGAGGAGAAACACCATGGAAAGTGCCTACGACTACGAATCCCCGGTTATCCAGGGCTTGCTCGACACTGACTACTACACCTTCACCATGATGCAGGCCGTGCTGCACCAGCATCCCAATGTGGATGTGGAATACAATTTCATCGTCCGCTCCAAGGAAAAACTCGGTCATCTGATCCCGCAATTGCGCGACGAGCTGGAAAAACTCGCCGGCCTGCAGATGCGTGAAGGCGAGCTGCGCTTTCTGTTCAACCCGCGCTTTCGCGAATACCTCACCCCGGACTATGAGCGTTTTCTTGGCCTGTTCCGTTTCAATCTGCGCTACATCCACGTCAGCGAGGTCGACGGCCAGCTGAACATCCGGGTGATCGGTCCGATGCTGCACTGCATCATGTTCGAACAACCGGTACTGGCGTTGGTGAGCGAGTTGCGCAACCGCGACAAATACCCCGACGTGAGCCTGGAAGACGTCACTCGCAAGCTCTATCGGAAATTCGACTGGCTGGAGAAAAACTTCAGTCGCGAGGAACTCGCCGATCTGCGCGTCTCTGATTTCTCCACCCGCCGCCGCCTGTCGTTCAAGGCCCAGCGCGAGGTCGTGGACATCATGCGCCGCGACTTCCCCGGCCAGTTCGTCGGCACCAGCAACGCGCACCTGGCCTACGAATTCGACTTGCCGCTGATCGGCACCATGGCTCACCAGTGGATGATGGTGCACCAGCAATTGGGCCGGTTGCGCGAAAGCCAGAACGCCGGCCTGGAAAACTGGGTGCGTGAATACCGGGGCCGCCTGGGTGTGGCGTTGACCGATACCATCAGCACCGATTTTTTCCTCAAGGACTTCGACCTGTACTTCGCCAAGCTCTACGACGGTCTGCGCCAGGACTCCGGCGACCCCATCGTCTGGGCCGACAAAGTGCTGGCCAAATACAAGGAACTCGGTATCGACCCGATGACCAAAGACCTTATGTTCTCGGACGGGCTGAACTTCGAGAAATGCCTGCCGATCCTGCGCCATGTGCGTGGCAAGGCCAAGTTCGGCTTCGGCATGGGCACCAGTCTTGCGTGCGATGTGGAGGGAGTGCAACCCCTGAGCATCGTGATGAAACTGGTGCGGGTCCACGGCGAACCGGTGGTGAAATTCTCGGATGATCCGATCAAGAACGTCTGCGAAGACGCCTCGTTTTTGCAGTATGCAGCCAAGGTATTCAACATCGGCAACGTGGAGGTGTGACATGCAAGACCGTATCGCGCAGGAACTGAATATCGACCGCACACTGGTGAAGGGCGGTGAGGCCAAGGAAATCCAACGGCGCATCGACTTCATCAAGACCACGTTGCGTCAGGCCGGCTGCACGGCCCTGGTGCTCGGCATCAGCGGCGGCGTGGATTCCCTCGCGGCTGGCCGCCTGTGCCAATTGGCGGTGGAGCAACTGCGCCGCGAAGACTACGCCGCGCGGTTTATCGCCATGCGCCTGCCCTACAAAACCCAGGCCGACGAAAGCGACGCCCAGGCCTCCCTGGATTTCATCACCCCGGACCACATCGACACCCTCAACATTGCCGCCAGCGTTGACGGCCTGATGGCCAGCCTGTCGGCAACCGAAGCCAGCGCCGCCCATGTCGACTTCGTCAAAGGTAACGTCAAGGCTCGCACCCGCATGATCGCCCAGTACGCCGTGGCCAACCTGCACAACGGCCTGGTGGTCGGCACCGACCACGGCGCCGAAGCGCTGATGGGCTTCTTCACCAAATTCGGCGACGGCGCCTGCGACCTGGCCCCGCTGTCCGGTCTGACCAAAACCCAGGTGCGCCTGCTGGCCAGCGCCCTCGGCGCCCCGGCGACCCTGGTGCGCAAACACCCCACCGCCGACCTCGAAGAACTGGCGCCGGGCAAGCTGGATGAGCATGCCTATGGCTGTTCGTACGACGAGATTGATGCATATCTGATGGGCGAGCCGGTGAGCGAGCGGGTCCGGGCGATTGTCGAGGGCGCATACCGCAAGACAGCGCACAAGCGCGCGCTGCCGATTGCTCCGGTTTAATCAGCGCTCGATCGACCGACTCCACCGCGCATTCCACTCCGGCCGTGCCTGGTTCACCTGGTCCCAATCGATCGAAATCGCCGTCTGCAAGTAACCCTGCATCGCTTCCACCCGTGCACGGGTCTTGTCAGTGGTGGGCGTGGTCGGGTTGGACGGGATCTGGTCGCCTTCTTCCAGCGCCGGCGCCTGGGCTTGGGCGGTAATCAGGAACGCCGCGAGTTTCTGCGCCAGTTCCGGCTGGTCGTTGCGCGCGATCACGCATTCGGCCACGTTGAGCACCACGGCGCCTTCCTTGGGTTGGGCATATTCCATCGGTACGCCGAGCAGCTTCTGGGTGGTGACCTGGGTCGGCGTCAGCGGAAAGATCGCCGCTTCGTCGGTCTGCACCATCTCGGAGATTTTCGCCGAGCTGGCGATGTACTCCAGCACGTTGGGGCCGACGGTGTTTGGCCAAGCCTTGAACCCCGGTTCCACGTTGGTTTCATCGCCGCCCTGGAGGCGGTTGAACATCAGGAAGCCGTGCAGGCCGAAGGTGGACGAGGCCAGGGATTGGAACACGACTTTTTCCTTGAAGCGCGGGTCGGCCAGGTCCATCCACGAGGTCGGCGCGGCCCAGCCTTTTTCCTTGAACATCTTGGCGTTGTAGCCCAGGCCGGTGACGCCCAGGGTCACGGCCACCGCTTCGTCCTTGATTTTTGCCTTGGCCGGGATCTGCGCCAGGGACGGGCTGGGCGCCAGCTTGTCGCACAGGCCCATGGAGATGGCGCGGTACATGATGCCGTCATCGAGGAACATCACGTGCATCTGCGGGTTGTCCTTGTTGGCCTGGACCTTGGCGAGAATGTCCGACGAGGTGCCGGGCACGATCACCACCTTGACGTTATTGGCTTTTTCAAACGCTGGCAGCACCTTGTCGGCGTAGACCCGTTCCATGGTGCCGCCGTTCATGCCCAGGTACAGCGTCGGCGCGGCGTGGGCGGTGGACGCGAGCAGAGCGAGGGACAAGCAGGACAACGCAATACGAGTACTCATGGATGTTCTTCCTCTCAGGCTTGGAAACGACGGATGGAAAACGCTTCGATGGGTTGGCGGCTGGCGCCTTCGCAGACGATTTCTGCCAGGGCTTCGCCGACGGCCGGGCCCAGCTGGAACCCGGCGCCGGCAAAGCCGAAACCGTGGAGCAGGCCAGGTTGGGTGCTGCTGGGACCGATCACCGGTTCGTGATCGGGCAGGTAACCTTCGGTGCCGCTCCAGGTCCGAATGGCCTGGGCGCCCTTGAGAAACGGGTACAGCTCGGCGGCGTTGCGCAGAATCTCCAGGACCGCCACCTGGCCCGGCCGAGCCTGCAAGGCCCCGAGGGCAAAGCCGCGCCCGCCGCCAAGGATGCAATTGCCCCGGGCGACCTGGCGCGCATAGATCCCGCCGCCTTCAACGCCCGTGCTGACGTCCATCACCACCGGCAACGGCTCGGTCACCAGCATCGCCGGGTGTGCCGAGGTGATCGGCACCGGCTCGCCAAACTGCGCCGCGACAGCACCGGACCAGGCCCCGGCGCAATTGAGCAGCCACGGCGCCTGCAGGTGCAGGCCGTTGGCGCAATGCACCTGGAACAGGCCGGCGTGGTGTTCGATTCGGATGACTTCGGCCTGTTCGAAAATCGACGCGCCGTGTCGGCGGGCCGCGCGAGCAAAGGCGGGCGATACCAGGCGCGGGTTGGCATGCCCGTCTTCAGGGCACAGCGAGGCGCCAACCGCCACATCCCCGACCCACGGGAAACGTGCGCGCAGCTCGGCGTGATCCAGCAGTTGCAAGCCCAGGCCATAGCCGCGGGTCTGCTCGGCGTAGGCCTGCAGCGCGGCGAAATCCGCATGACTGCGCGCCAGCTTCAAATGCCCGGAGCGCACATATTCACCGTCGATGCCGATCAACCCCGGCAAGTCCGCCCATAGCTGATGGGCGCGCTGCGACAGCGGCAACTGGTGCAACGGCCGTCCCTGGCGGCGCACGCCGCCGTAGTTCACGCCGCTGGAGTGCGAGCCACAGAAGTCCCGCTCGACCAGCGCCACACGCTGGCCTTTGTGCGCCAGCATCAATGCCGCCGACGCGCCGACAATCCCGCCGCCCAATACGATCACGTCGATCATGGCTGCACCTGCACGCCAAACGGCAGCGGCTTGATCGGCGCCTGGCCGCGCAGGCGACCCACGCTTTCGATCGCACGACCACTGCGCTCGGCCACAATCTCCGCCGCCGCCAACCCGCACATGCGGCCCTGGCAGCGGCCCATGCCCACCCGGCAATGGGCTTTGACCCGGTTGATTTCCCAATGGCCTTCATCCACCACCGTGCGCACATCGCCCGCGCTGACTTCTTCGCAGCGGCACACAATCAGCATATCCGGCGCCCGCGCCGCCCATTGCTCAGGGAAGGGGAACGCGGTTTCCAGGCCCTGGCGAAAGCGCTGGATGCTTGCCAATTGCCGCTCCAGAACGGCCGGGCGACGAGGGTCGCTCACGATGCCCGTATCCTCCAGCACCGCCAGTGCCGCGCGCTCACCGGCCATTTGCGCGGCATCCGCGCCCATGATGCCGGCGCCGTCGCCTGCCAGGTACACCCCGTCGATACTGCTGCGCCCGGCGCTGTCGCGCTGAGGCAGCCAGGCGCGGTTCAATGCGTTCCAGGCAAATTCGCAGCCGAGCAGATCCGCCAGTTGCGTCTCGCTGCGCAGCGCATGGGCGAACGCCACGGCGTCGCAGTCCAGGCTGCACTCACCAAAACGAATGCCGCTGACCCGCTGCTCACCATCGATCCGTTCAAGCGTCGCGCCCTGATGCACCGGAATCCCATGGGCCGTCAGCCAGGCGCGGTAGTACAAGCCCTTGGCCAAGGTTGCGGGTTGCCCAAGCAGGGCCGGTAACGCCCGGCATTGGGCGCTGAACGGTGCGCTGTCGAGTACCGCCACCACCGTGGCGCCGGCCTTGGCGTACTGGTAAGCCACCAGGTACAGCAACGGTCCGCTGCCGCAGAACGCCACACGCTCGCCAATCGCACAGCCCTGGAACTTCAGCGCGATCTGAGCCGCGCCCAGGCTGTAGACCCCGGGCAAGGTCCAGCCCGGTACCGGCAGGATGCGGTCGGTGGCGCCGGTGGCCACGATGAGCTGTGCATACTCGACGCTCTCGGCGCGGCCGTGATTGAGCATGTCCAGACGCCCGTCCTCGGCATTCCACACCAGGGTGTCGGGGCGGTAGTCGATCAAACTCGCCAGCTCGTCCAGGGTGCGATGCACAGCCTCGGCCTTGCTTGCCTCAAAACCATAGAGTTGCTTGGCGGTGCGTTGAAAACCCTGGGGTTGGCGCCGATAAATCTGCCCGCCACCGCGCAGGCTCTCATCCACCAGGCAGGGCTTGAGGCCATGGTCGAGCAAGGTACGCGCCGCGCTGATGCCGGCCGGGCCCGCGCCCACAATCACAATCGGTTTCATACCTGGCGCCCCGGATCGCGGCTGATCGCCTGGCCAGCTTCCAGCAAGGTCGAACAGGCGCGAACCCGCCGCCCATCCGCCAGCCGTACCCAGCAATCCTGACATGCACCCATCAGACAGAACCCCGCACGGCGCTCGGCACTGAAATCACTGCCGCGCAGGTGTTCGGCGCAGGTCAGCACGGCGGTCAGTACCGTGTCGCCGAGCAGGCCGGCGGCGGGTTGCCCGTCCAGCGTGAACGCCAGGGCAGGGCGCTGGGTTTCGGCCAAGCGTTTGAACAAGGCCATCAGTGTTTCCCCACCAGCACGCGGTCCAGGCCGTAGACCCGGTCGAGCAGAATCATGGTCGCCGCCGTCAGCGCAATCACCAGCGCCGACACCGCCGCCATCATCGGGTCGATAGACTCGGTGGCGTACACATACATGCGCACCGGCAGGGTTTGCGTGGCCGGCGAGCTGACAAAAATCGACAGCGTCACTTCATCGAAACTGTTGATGAACGCCAGCAGCCAGCCACCGGCCACGCCGGGCAGGATCATCGGCAGGGTGATCTGGCGAAACAGGGTAAAGCGCCCTGCGCCGAGGGATTCGGCCGCCTGTTCGGCACTGCGATCAATGCCGATGGCGGCGGCCAGCACCAGGCGCAGCACATACGGGGTGATGATTACCACATGGGCCAGCATCAGCCAGGTAAAGCTGCCGTTCACGCCCATCAGCGCAAACAGGCGCAGCATCGCCACCCCCAGCACCAGGTGCGGGATGATGATCGGTGAGAGGAACAACGCGCTGAAAAAATTGCGCCCCGCAAATTGATAGCGACTGATCGCCAGCGCTGCCGGCACCGCAATCAGCGTCGCCAGGCTTGCAGCGGTAAACGCCAGGATCAGGCTGTTGTAGAACGCCTGGATAAAGTCGGCACGCTCGAACACCGCGCGAAACCAGCGCAGGGAGAAGCCCGACGTCGGCAGACTCAAGGTGTTTTCCGGGGTGAACGCCACCAGGCACACCACCACCAGCGGTGCCATCATGAACAGCACCACCAAACCATGAAAACCCAAGGCCAAAGGACCGTTTCTGGACATGCGCTTAAACCCCCAGGGACTTTTTGTAGCGGCTTTCGACCACGCGGTTCCAGCTCAGCATGATCAACAGATTGACCAACAGCAGCACTACCGCGATGGTCGCGCCCATGGGCCAGTTGAGTTCCGAGAGGTACTGGTCGTAGACCACGGTGGCGACCATTTTCAGGCGCCGACCGCCCAGCAGGCCGGGGATCGCAAACGAGCTGGCGGCCAGGCCGAACACGATCAACGTGCCGGACAGTACCCCCGGCATCACCTGGGGCAACACGATCTTGCGCATCACCGTGGCCTGGCTCGCGCCCAGCGACAAGGCGGCTTGTTCGGCCGACGGGTCGAGCTTTTGCAGCGAGGTCCACACCGGGATGATCATGAACGGCAGCATCACGTGCACCAGCGCGATGATCACCGCGAACGGCGTGTACAGCAGTTTTACCGGACGCCCGCCGAGCAGTTGGATCAGTTGGTTGACCAGCCCGTCCGCGCCCAGCAGCAGGCTCCAGCCAAACGCGCGCACCACCACCGAAATCAGCAACGGGGTGAGGATCAGAATCAGGAAAATCGAGCGCCACGGGGTGCCCATGCGACTGAGGATGTAAGCCTCCGGCACCCCGATCACCACGCAGAGCAAGGTCACCAGCGCGCTGATCCAGAAGGTGCGCCAGAAGATTTCGTAGAAGTAGGCGTCGCTGAACAACGACAGGTAATGGGCCAGGGTCCATTCATCGGCCTTCACGCCCACCTGGTAGTCGAACACGTTGAACGACAGCACCAGCGTCAGGCCCAGCGGCAGCATCAGTAGCCCGGCGAACAGTACCAGCGCCGGCAGTGACAGCAGATAACCCCGGCTCATGCCGGCACCTCGTCCGCGGCCAACACCCGCAGCAACTGCGCCTGCCACTCCAGGCCGACCGCCGCGCCGTTGGCCAGCGGCGCGTTGCCGTCGTTACCGCGCACTACGGTGATTTCGCCAAGGTCAGTGTGGATGCGGTACAGCCATTGGCTGCCGAAGAAGTAGCGGTCGAGCACCCTGCCTTGCAGGCGACCCGAACCTGCGTCGACCAAGGTGATTTTTTCCGGGCGCAGGCTCAGGGTCAGCTCGCCGTCACCGTTTGCGTGACGCACCTGCGGGATGCCGTGTTGATCGTAATCGCCGGGCAGCAGGTTGGCCTTGCCGACGAAGTCCGAGATGAACCGTGTGCGCGGGTGTTCGTACAGCGTGTAGGGCGCGTCGATCTGGGTCACACGCCCGGCCTGCATCACCACCACGCGGTCGCTGATCGACAGCGCTTCGGCCTGGTCGTGGGTGACCATCAAGGTAGTGATGCCCACGGCGCACTGGATGCGGCGGATTTCGAACTGCATCTCTTCACGCAGGTTGGCGTCGAGGTTGGACAGCGGTTCATCGAGCAGCAACACCGGCGGCTCGATCACCAGTGCGCGGGCCAGGGCCACGCGCTGGCGTTGGCCGCCGGACAGCTCGCGCGGGTAACGGTCGGCATGTGGGGCCAGGCGCACCAGTTCCAGCACGGTCTTGACCTTGCTGGCGATATCGGCGGCCGACACCTTGCGCATTTTCAGGCCAAAGGCGACGTTGTCGCGCACCGTCATGTGCGGGAACAGCGCGTAGCTCTGGAACACCACGCCCAGGCCGCGGCTGGCGGGCTTGGCGTGGGTGATGTCGCGCCCGTCGAGCAGGATCTGCCCGCCGCTCACGTCGACGAAGCCGGCGATCATTTGCAGGGTGGTGGTCTTGCCGCAGCCCGAGGGGCCGAGCAGGGAGACGAACTCGCCTTTTTCCACGGCAAGGTCGGTGGCGACCACTGCATCGACGGCGCCGTAGCGTTTGCTCAAGGCGTTGAGTTGGAGAAATGCCATGCCTGCGTTCCACCTTTTTGAGTCGCGTCGAGACGCGCTTTTTTGTTTTGGGCAGATGCGAAAAGGTCTTGCCGGTGCGTTGGCGCTCGATCTCAAGTCGGCTGCCGGTTGTTGTTCATTTCGCCCCTGTGGACGCAGATTAGGACGAAGACTAGGATGCGCGGAAGATCAAATTTCATTGAATGGACTGCTAATTTCAGTTTTATTCATTCACTAGAATCCATGCAGGAATAAAGCGTTATGAATTCCACTGAGCGGAATGAAGTCGGTTCGGGTGGGGTGTCACGTCTGTTTGCTTTGTTGCGGGCTCTGGGTGATATCCCCGAGGGCGGTGAGCGCGTGACCCAGCTCGCCCAACAGGTCGGCCTGTCCCAACCCACCACCCACCGCCTGCTGCGCAGCCTGATGGACGAAGGCATGGTGGAGCAGGACGCACGCAGCAAGCGCTATCGCCTGAGCCTTGAGTTCTTCGCCCTGGCGGCTAATGCGGGCAAGACCGGCAACCTGCGTGATGTGGTACGCCCGAGCCTGTTGCGTCTGAGTGCTTCGCTGGGCGACTCGCTGTTTTTGCTGGCGCGCAGCGGGTTTGACGCGATCTGCCTGGATCGCAGCGAAGGGCCATACCCCATCCGCACGTTCACCGGCGATATCGGTGGGCGGGTGGCGCTCGGGGTGGGGCAGGGCAGCCTGGCGATCCTGGCATTCCTGCCGGAAGAGGAGCGTGAAACCGTGATTCGCTACAACCTGCCTCGGCTCAAGGATTTTCACCTGTATGACGAAGTGCTGCTGCGCTCGGAAGTGGAAAACGTGCGGCGCCTGGGCTATGCCGCGCGCAATACCGGCGTGCTTGAAGGCATGGCCGGCCTGGCGGTGCCTATTCTCAATCGGGATGGGCACGCGGTGGCGGCGTTGAGTGTGGCAACCATCAGCGATCGGCTGGGGCCGGGTCGGCTGCCGATGGTGGTGGAGTTGCTCAAGCGTGAAGCGGCGGCGATCGGGCCACGGATCAATCCGTTTGATCCGACGTTGCGCCGGCCTTCGCAGACCTTTGGCGGGTAGTATTCCTACGTATTTGGTGGGTGACTTCATCCACCGGCATGGTTCTTTTACACGGTACTGGACGCGGCCTTCGTACGAATAACTGTATATCTACCTGCTTTTTTTGGAACCGCCCATAGAGACGTCACCACAGAAGTAGCGTTGACCCGGTGGGGGTTTTTTACCGGGTTGATAGTTGAGTATTTCTATTATCTAAGGTGATGCTATGGCCGGACCATTTATGAGACTTACGCCCCCGTTCGACATGAACGTTGATGCTTTCTGCAATTACCCAGGCCGTGGCGCCGGCCAGCCCGCATATAACGGTAGCGGGCTGCCTGCCTCTCAAGTGGCGCAAGAGTTTGTCTCCAGCTTCAGTTACTTCCAGACGCCGGGTTCTTCTTTTGTCGCGCGTGATTCACTTGAACATGCGGCCGATCGTCCAATGACGGGCGATCCTTACCATGATCGAATGACAATGCTGGCTCGGGAGATAACCCGTAATCCTCAAATGAGTTCGATGTTGGACGGCATCAGCCAGGGTGGCCAACAAGACGGGCTTATCAGCCAAGGCGATGCAGACCACACACTCGCGTATCTGCAAGCCCAGGAGATGCCCTTCAGCGGCCCCTCTCAGAGGCAACAGTCTTGGGCAGACCACAACGGGGACAACGGTGGCATGCGGCATCCCTTGATGAATCCACCGTTTGCGCAAAACGCTGCCCAGCCGTCAGCGTTTACCGAACGAGCAGCCTTGCAGAACTCTTCGGCTGATTATTCCCAGTATGGCCAGGGTTCGATGTCTGCGCTTGGGCCCTATGCCAAGGACAGTAATGAGGATTTCGCCAATAAAGTACTGACTCGCTTTGGCGCCCTGGAAGACCCCAATACACCAGGCTTCATCACTGACAACTCACTCGGTTCGATCGCGAGCGGCTATCATTTGGACGGCCGACCGGCCACGCAAGATGAAATGGATCTCTCCCGGGAGATGCAGAACCGTGGCGGGCTATTCAAACAGCTCGACCAAGGTAAAACAGGCACCCTGGATGGACGTTTTTCCCGGGAGGATCTGGGTGATGCGTCGAACACGTTCCGGACCATGAGTGATCACGATCTTCTGCAAAATCTTAAGGAGAACTTCGGTCAAATAAGCCAGGGTACTTACAATGGCTATGTCAACTTTGACGAAGTGAGAAAGGCAGCAGGAGTCATGGCAAGTGATGCCACTTATAGTCCGCAGGTGCGTGAACTTGCCCAGGAGCTGCTCAAGCGCCAGCCTCTGCTGAATGAGTTGGACATCGGTACTAACGGCTACGGCGGTAAAGGTATTAAAGATCAGCGGTTCGATATCGACAATATCGATTTCCTGATGGAAAAGAGGCGATAACCAACCGTTTTTTCTCGACTTGTCTGCGACGGGTACAACTTGAACCCCCTGTTGGATTGAGTCGTCGCCGTTTCAGGCAAGCGCGCCTTTATGAAAAGCGAGTTGACCCACAGGTCGCTCGCGCCGTTAACCCGCCCGCCCCCTCGCAGCGGCCACTGCTGGATAAAGCGCAGCTAAATCGGATCCAATTACGGTATAACCCTCGGACGCTTTTGTTTTTCGAGGCCCCGTATTTCATGCAAAGCCCTTTGCAACGTCCGCTGTGGCAGGTCTACCTGATCTTTCTCGCACCGATGGTGCTGTCCAATTTCCTGCAGAGCTTTTCCGGCACCCTCAACGGCATCTACGTCGGGCAGATGCTCGGCACCCAGGCGCTGGCGGCGGTGTCGGGGATGTTTCCCATCGTATTTTTCTTTATCGCCCTGGTGATCGGGCTGGGGGCGGGCGCCTCGGTGCTGATCGGCCAGGCGTGGGGCGCCCAGGAAACAGGTTTGGTCAAGAAGATCACCGGTGCGACCCTGACCCTCGGCGCACTGGTGGGTTTGCTGGCGGCGGTGCTGGGCAGCGTGTTCGCGAGACCCGCGTTGCAGGCCCTGGGTACGCCGCTCGATGTGCTCGACGATGCGGTGGGGTATGCGCAGATGATGATGCTGATCATGCCGCTGCTGTTGGTCTTTATCCTGTACACCCAGTTATTGCGCGGGGTCAGCGATACGATTTCGCCGTTGTTGGCGCTGATGGTCTCGACCCTGGTCGGTCTGTTGCTGACGCCGGCGCTGATTCGCGGTTGGCTCGGCCTGCCGACCCTGGGTATTCAAAGCGCGGTGTACGCGGGCTTGGTGGGGAACGCCGCGGCGATGCTGTTCCTGGTACTGCGCCTGCGCCATAAACATCACGTCATGGCGCCGGATCGCGAGCTGCTTGCCGCCTTGCGCCTGGACCGCATCATTCTTGGCAAAGTGCTGCGCATCGGCTTGCCCACGGGCTTGCAGATGGTGGTGTTGTCACTCTCGGAACTGGTCATCCTGGCGCTGGTCAACGGCCACGGCTCCCAAGCCACGGCGGCCTATGGCGCGGTGACGCAGATCGTCAACTACGTGCAGTTCCCGGCTCTGTCGATTGCGATCACCGCCTCGATCCTGGGTGCCCAGGCGATTGGTGCGGGGCGCCTTGAGCGCATTGGGCCGATCCTGCGCACCGGGCTCGTGATCAACACCTGCCTCACCGGTGGCCTGATCGTGCTGGGGTACACGCTGTCGCACTGGCTGCTCGGCCTGTTCATCACCGACGACGCGGCGCGGGTCAACGCCGAGCACCTGTTGCACATCATGCTCTGGAGCATTCTGGTGTTTGGTTTCCAGGCGGTGATTGGCGGCATCATGCGCGCCAGCGGCGTGGTGTTGATGCCGGTGGCGATCTCGATCTTCTGCGTGCTGGGCGTCGAACTGCCGATGGCCTACCTGTTCAACGCGCACTTGGGCCTGGAAGGGGTGTGGATGGCGTTTCCGGTAACCTACCTGGCCATGCTGGTCTTGCAGACCGCTTATTATCGGTTGGTATGGCGGCATAAGCAGATCAAGCGGTTGCTGTGATACAAGGTTGCGCAATTTAAGGACAAAAGGCGTTCAAATCATGGCAAACCCTTACGCCGAGTTGTTCCAGGCGCCCGGCGCGCGTGCCTTTGTGCTGGCCGGCATGCTTGCGCGCATGCCGGTGTCCATGACCGGTATCGGCCTGATCACCATGCTCTCCCAAGTGCATGGCGGCTATGGCCTGGCGGGCGCGGTGGCGGCGGTGTTTGCCCTGGCCACGGCGTTTTGTGCGCCGCAGGTGTCGCGCCTGGTGGACCGTTACAGCCAGGGCAAGGTGTTGCCCGTAGCGGCGCTGATCGGCGGTGGCGCATTGTTGCTGTTGTTGCTGTGCACCCGCCTGCAGGCGCCGAACTGGACATTATTCCTGTGCGCCGCCCTGGCCGGCTGCATGCCCAATATGTCAGCCATGGTGCGGGCGCGTTGGACGCAGTTGTACCGCGGCCAGCCCAGGCTGCAAACCGCATTTGCCCTGGAGTCGGTGCTCGATGAGGTGTGCTTCATCATCGGCCCGCCGATTTCAGTGGGGCTGAGTGTGGTGCTGTTCCCCGAAGCCGGGCCTCTGGTGGCGGCGCTGTTGCTGGCGGTGGGCGTGACCGCCTTCGTGATGCAGCGAGCGACCGAGCCGCCGGTGCATGTGCATCAGGATGAGCACGCGGGCTGGCTGATCGCCTCGCCTTCGGTGCTGATCCTGATGATCCTGCTGCTGGCCATGGGCATGATCGTCGGCGTGGTGGATGTGGTCAGCGTTGCGTTTGCCCAGCATCAAGGCCAACCGGCGGCGGCGAGCATTGTGCTGTCGGTGTACGCCATCGGCTCATGCCTGGCAGGCCTGGCTTTCGGCACCCTTAAGCTCAAGGCGTCGCTGCCTCGGCAGTTCCTGTTCTGTGGCGTGGCCACGGCGTTGACCACCTTGCCGCTGCTGCTGGTCACCCACATTCCGGGCCTGGCGGTGGCGATCTTCGTCTCCGGGCTGTTCTTCGCCCCGACCCTGATTGTGTCGATGGCCTTGGTGGAGCGGATCGTGCCGCCGAGCCGCCTGACCGAAGGCATGACCTGGCTGATCACCGGCCTCAGCATCGGCGTGGCCATCGGGGCCGCCAGCTCCGGCTGGATGATCGACCATTCCGGCGCCGCCAGCGGGTTCTGGGTAGCGTTGGTTGCGGGGGCGGTGGTGCTGGGGGCGGCGGTGTCGGGTTATCGGCGGTTGGGATAATCAGCCAGCGGCTGGGTGTGCATCCGCGCAGTGATGCTGCAAAAACTCATTCAACGCCTGGCGAGTGAGGTCGTTGAGCGTCACTTTCTTTCGGCTCGCCGCCAGGGCCGCGGCCAGGTGCAGGTCATGGCCGGTTTGTGAGTCGTTCCTGAGTTTGATGTAACCCCTGATGACACCTCGCTCCATGCGTCTAAAGCGTCAGCGCACAGGCGCGGGTGCAGGTGGCCAGGGCTTGCTGCACGTCCGCCAGCAGGTCGGCGGCGTCTTCGAGCCCGACCGATAAGCGCACCAGCCCTTCGCTGATGCCGTGATGCATGCGCTCTTCGGGGGTGTAGGTGGAATGGGTCATGCTCGCCGGGTGCTGCGCCAGCGATTCGGCATCGCCCAGGCTGACGGCACGGGTGAACAATTTGAGCGCGTTCATGAAACGTCGTCCGCTGGCGATCCCGCCTTTGAGCTCGAAGGCGATCATGCCGCCGGCCTGGCTCATCTGCCGCGCCGCCAAATCGTATTGGGCGAAAGAGCGCAGGCCGGGGTAAGTCACCCAGGCTACGGCTGGATGCGCCTGCAAGGCTTCGGCCACCCGCTGGGCGTTGCTGCAATGGCGGTCCATGCGCAGGGCCAGGGTCTTGAGGCCGCGCATCAGCAGCGCGGCGTCCTGGGGCGACATCACCGCGCCGGTCAGGTCCTTGAGGCCCTGCAAGCGAATACGCTGGGCCAGGGCCTGGTTGCTCACGGCGATACCGGCAGTGATATCGCCATGGCCGCTGAGGTACTTGGTGGCCGAATGCACCACTACATCGGCGCCCAGCTCCAGGGGGCGCTGCAGGTAGGGGGTGCAGTAAGTGTTGTCGACCACCACGGTCACCTTCGGTTGCTGATGGGCGATGGCGGCGATGGCGGCGATGTCCACCAGTTGCAGGGTGGGGTTGGCCGGGGTTTCGCAATAGATCATGCGGGTGGCGGGGGAGAGCGCGGCTTGCAGCGCGGCCAGGTCGGTGAGGTCGACATGCCGCACCTTGATGCCGAACTCGCCGATGCCGTGGTGCAGCAAGGCGAACGTGCACCCGTAGAGCGTCTGGCTGACGATCACTTCATCGCCGGGGCGCAGCAGCGTCCAGAACGTCGCCGCAATCGCACCCATGCCGGAACTGAATGCCACCGCGGCTTCGCCGTTTTCCAGCGCCGCCATGCGCGATTCGAGCAGCGCCAGGGTCGGATTGGAAATGCGCGTATAGAAGTGGCCACTGGCTTCACCGGCAAAACAGGCCGCGCCATATTCGACGGTGGGAAAGGCAAACGTCGCCGACAGGTAAATTGGCGGCACGAGTGCGCCGTGGTGATCCTTGGGGTCGTAACCGTGGTGGATGGCGCGAGTGGAAAAGCCGAATGCATGGTGTTTATTGTTCATGTCGGACGCTCCTTATTTCCTACAATGCTATGCTCATAACCGCAGATGAACATTGCAAACTTTGCCGACAATTCCGGTATATCGGGATGAAAATGCGCAAACAATCACGAATAGAGGCAAATCATGCCCGTCACTCTGGACCGTACCGACAAAGCCTTATTAAACGCCCTGCAAGGCAATGCCCGTCTAACCGTGGCCGAACTGGCCGACCGCGTCGCCCTGACCACCTCGCCGTGCTGGCGACGGGTGCGCCATCTGGAGGAGAGTGGGGTGATCAGCGGGTACCAGGCGATCCTCTCGCCCAAGGCGCTGGGGTACGGGGTGACGGCGTTTGTCAGCATCATGATGGAGAGCCACACCCAGGAAATCGCCCGGGCGTTCGAGCAGCGGCTGTTGGAAATTCCCGAGATTGTGGCGTGTCATAACGTGTCGGGACGGTATGATTTCCTGTTGGAAGTGGTGGCCAGGGATCTGGAATCGTTTGGAGAATTTGCGCGTGAGGTGCTGCAGACACTGCCTTGCGTCAAGGAGATCTATTCGAGTTTTTCCTATAAGTCGGTGAGGCCGTTGCGAGTGATTCCGCTGCCGGAGTAGCCGTGGTTTTTAGCACGTACATCCCGTTAGCTGAAGGGATATGCAGGCTGAACCCCAAACAGCACGTACATCCAATTTTCCCCACCCCCATCCCCCGCAAACTCCCCTCATCGCTGAAACATCAAGGCAGAGGGGCACCCCATGGACCCAGCAGCAAAAACAGGGCCCGACGAAGTCGTCACCCTGGTCGTCAAACACCTGATAAAACAGGGCCAGGAAACCCATTATGAAGCCTGGTTGCGCCGCATCGTGCGCATCGCCGGCGAGCGCCCGGGCCACCTCGGTGTCGATGTGGTACGCAGCAAACAGAGCAACCTGACGTTGTTCACCTGTGTATTGCGCTACCGCTCCACCGATGACCTGCAAACCTGGCTCGACTCCGCCGAACGCAAAACCCTGATCGCCGAAGCCACGCCCATGCTGGCAGACGGCGACAAGACCGAAATCGGCGCGGCCAATGAGTTCTGGTTCTCGCCCCTGGCCGACAGCGCCGCCAAGCCGCCCCGTTGGAAGCAGGCGGTGGTCAGCCTGTGTGTGATTTTGCCGCAAACCCTGCTGCTGCCCTTTATCTGGGGACCGATCCTGCGGTTGCACCCGTTTCTGTCCAACTACGTGGTCTCCACCTTTCTGGTCACCCTGACCATCGTCCTGCTGGTGGTCTACCTGCTGATGCCGGCCGCCACCCGCCTGTTCGCTCCCTGGCTCGAAGCCTCTGTAAAGGAAACCCTATGAACGCCGATCTGATTCTGTTCAATGGCCAATTCCACACCGTGGACCGTGAAAACCCGCGCGCGACGGCCGTCGCCATCCACCAGGGCCGCTTCGTTGCCGTCGGCACCGACGGTGAAGCCATGGCCCTGAAGGGCAGCGGTACTCAGGTGATCGACCTCAAAGGCCGCACCGTCATCCCGGGCCTCAATGACTCGCACCTGCACCTCATCCGGGGCGGCTTGAACTATAACCTCGAACTGCGCTGGGAGGGCGTGCCGTCCCTGGCCGACGCCCTGCGCATGCTCAAGGACCAGGCCGATCGCACTCCCACGCCGCAATGGGTCCGCGTGGTCGGCGGCTGGAACGAATTCCAGTTCGCCGAAAAGCGCATGCCCACCCTGGAGGAACTCAACCAGGCGGCGCCGGACACGCCGGTGTTCGTGTTGCACCTGTATGACCGCGCCTTGCTCAACCGCGCCGCGCTGCGCGTGGCCGGCTACACCAAGGACACGCCGAACCCGCCGGGCGGCGAGATCGTGCGCGACAGCAACGGCAACCCCACCGGCATGCTGGTGGCGCGGCCCAACGCGATGATTCTGTATTCGACCCTGGCCAAGGGCCCGAAACTGCCCTTGGAATACCAGGTCAACTCGACCCGTCAGTTCATGCGTGAACTCAATCGCCTGGGCCTCACCAGCGCCATCGACGCCGGCGGCGGTTTCCAGAACTACCCCGATGACTACGCGGTGATCGAGCAACTGGCCAAGGATGAACAGCTGACGGTGCGCATCGCCTACAACCTGTTCACCCAGAAACCCAAGGAAGAACTCAGCGACTTCAAGAACTGGACCGGCAGCGTCACCCTGCATCAGGGCGACGACTACCTGCGTCACAACGGCGCCGGCGAGATGCTGGTGTTCTCGGCGGCGGACTTCGAAGACTTCCTCGAACCGCGTCCGGACCTGCCGTTGACCATGGAACAGGAACTGGAGCCGGTGGTACGCCATCTGGTCGAGCAGCGCTGGCCGTTCCGGCTGCATGCGACGTACGACGAATCCATCTCGCGCATGCTCGATGTGTTCGAGAAGGTCAACCGCGACATCCCGTTCAATGGCCTGCCGTGGTTCTTCGACCACGCCGAAACCATTACCCCGAAAAACATCGAGCGCGTGCGTGCCCTGGGCGGTGGTATTGCGATCCAGGACCGCATGGCGTTCCAGGGCGAATACTTCGTCGAGCGCTATGGCGCCAAGGCCGCCGAAGCCACGCCACCGATCAAGCGCATGCTCGCCGAAGGCGTTCCGGTAGGCGCAGGCACCGACGCCACGCGGGTGTCGAGCTACAACCCGTGGACTTCGCTGTACTGGATGGTCAGCGGCCGCACCGTCGGCGGCCTGGAACTGCACGCCGAAGGCCTGCCGCGCCTCACCGCGCTGGAATTGTTCACTCACGGCAGCGCCTGGTTCTCGTCCGAGCAGGGCAAGAAAGGCCAGATCAAGGTCGGCCAATTGGCGGACGTGGCCGCGCTGTCGGCGGATTTTTTCAGCGTCGATGAAGAAGCCATCAAGTGGATTGAATCGGTACTGACCGTGGTCGGCGGCAAAGTCGTATACGGCGCCGGCGACTTCGAAGATTACGCACCGTCGCGCGTGCCGGTGCTGCCGGACTGGTCGCCGGTGGTCAAGGTGCCGGGGCACTGGCGCCCGAGTTCGCCCTTGCAGGCTCAAGTACACCAATGCAGTGGCCCCTGCGGCGTGCATTCCCACAGCCATGAAAAAGCGCGCCTTTCCAGCGTGCCGGTCAGCGACTTCCAGGGTTTCTGGGGTGCGTTTGGCTGCTCATGCTTTGCGTTCTGACGATTAAAACCCACGAAGGAGTTAACCCATGACTTACAAGCGCTTGAACAAAGATGACGCCGTTGTCCTGTTGGTCGATCACCAGACCGGCCTGATCTCCCTGGTACAGGATTTCTCCCCCAACGAATTCAAGAACAACGTGTTGGCCCTGGCCGACGTGGCCAAGTTCTTCAAGTTGCCGACCATCCTCACCACCAGCTTCGAAAGCGGCCCCAACGGCCCGTTGGTACCCGAGTTGAAAGAACTGTTCCCGGACGCGCCGTACATCGCCCGTCCTGGCCAGATCAACGCTTGGGACAACGAAGATTTCGTCAAGGCGGTAAAAGCCACCGGCCGCAAGCAGATCATCATCGCCGGCGTGGTGACCGATGTATGCGTAGCGTTCCCGACCCTGTGCGCCCTCGACGAAGGCTTCGAGGTGTTCGTGGTCACCGACGCTTCCGGTACCTTCAACGAAACCGTGCAACAAGCGGCCTGGGCGCGCATGACCGCTGCCGGCGCGCAACTGGTCAACTGGTTCGCCGTGGCCTGCGAGCTGCAAGTTGACTGGCGCAACGACATGGAAGGCCTGGCCAACCTGCTGTCGCCGCGCATCCCCAACTACCGCAACCTGATGAACAGCTACTCGGCGTTGACTGCCAAGTAAGCTGCTCTCAAGCCTGCAGATAATCAATGTGGGAGGGGGCTTGCTCCCGATAGCGGTGTATCAGTCGCCACGGTTTTGACTGACACACCGCTATCGGGAGCAAGCCCCACTCCCACATTTGATTTGTGGTGTTGCGACTATCCAGTTATAAGTCCAATAAATGTCCACCGAGAAGCGACAATGAACCCCTTCGAAGACATGCGCCTGTTCTGCCAGGTCATGGAGTCCGGCAGTTTCACCGCTGCCGCCGAACAGCTGGGCCTGTCCAAACAGTTCGTCAGTCGCCGCCTGATCCAACTGGAAGACCGCCTGGGCGTGCGTCTGCTCAACCGCTCCACGCGTCGCCTGGATATCACGCCCCTGGGGCAGAGTTACTACGAGTCGGCCCTGCGCCTGCTCGGTGAAGTCGAGCAGGTGGAGCAGGGCATCGCCGGCCAGAACAGCGAGCCGCGCGGCACCCTTCGCCTCAGCGCGCCGTTGTCGTTCGCCATGGCTCACCTGGGCTGCCTGTTGCCGTTGTTCCTGCAACGCCACCCGCAAGTGGCGGTGGAAGTCGACCTCAGCGACCGCCCGGTGGACCTGATCGGCGAGGGTTACGACCTGGTGCTGCGGATCGGCACGCTGGAAGATTCCACGCTGATTGCCCGGCGCATCGCCAGCATCCCGCGGGTGTATTGCGCCAGCCCCGAGTACCTGGCGCTGCGGGGCACGCCGCACAAGCCTGACGACCTCGCCGAGCATGACTGCCTGCCTTATGGCCATGGCCGCCAGGTGCAGTGGCGCTTCAAAGGCAAGCTGCAAGCGCTGAATGTCAGCGGGCGCATGCGCGTGAATAACGGCGATCTGCTGCGCGACACGGCCATTGCCGGCCTGGGCGTCACCTACTTGCCGACCTTTATCGTCGGCGACGCGTTGAAGGACGGTCGCCTGGTCACGATTCTCGATGATTTTGCGCCTGAGGCCCTGACCCTCTCGGCGGTCTATCCCCAGCACCGGCAAAGCTCACGGCCGGTGCAGGCACTGGTGGATTTTTTGCGCGAACGCCTGGCTAGCGGCTGTTGAACGGCCGGGCGACGAGGTTTTCCAGGGCTTGGCCACTCAGGTAGCGGTGCAGGTTGGCCAGAAACGTATCCGCAATCTCCTGCCGGCTGTTGGTCGAAATCGCCGACGTATGCGGTGACAACCGCACCCGTGGATGGGTGTACAACGGGTGTCCGTCCGGCAACGGTTCCGGCTCGGTCACGTCCAGCGAGGCCAGGCCGATCCGGCCGTTGTCCAGCGCTTGCAGCAGTGCCTCCTGATCCAGCAGCCCGCCGCGCGCAATGTTGATCAGGTGCAGACCCGGCTTGGCGCTGCCCAATACGTCGCGGTCGACGATGTTGCGTGTGGACTCGTTAAGCGGTGCTGCCAGCACCAGATGGTCGGCGCGGGCGAACAGGTCGTGGATATCCTTGGCGGCTTCCACGCCTGCTGCAAAAGGCGCCTGGCTGTGTCGCAGCGCTAGCACCTTGATGCCCAATGCCTGGGCCTTGTGCGCCAGGCTCTCGCCAATCGCGCCAAAACCGAAGAGGCCCAACGTCGTGCCCTTGAGCGGGCGCAATGGGGTGAAATTCCACTGTGAGTCTTTCACCCAGATGTCCGGCAGATGCTTGGACGCGGCAAAGATCGCCGCCAGGGCGAATTCGGCCAGGTTATCGGCAGCGCTGCCCCGGGAAGTGGTGACCGGCGGGCCGTTGAACAGCCATTGCGGATAGAAGTCGATGCCCGACGAGACCAGATGCACCCACTGCGTGCCATAGGGCCAGCCCGGTGGCGGGGTGCTTGGGGCGGTGTAGCCGCGCACATTGATCGGGCGCAGCAGCAGGATATTCGCGTGGGGCGCCAGGTCGCTCGGCACGCCGACGGGCACACCGATCACCTGGGCCTCGGGGTGCAGCGACGCCAGGCGTTCGCGGATCACCTGGTTGAAGTCTTCGTCCAACTGGCTGGCAATAATCACCTGACTCATGTGCGGGCCTTCTGACGTTGAGCGAACACGGCTTTGCCGACGCCTTGCAGCACGGCGTCGTTCTGCGGGGTATGCACGCGGCTGCACAGCACGTCGCGGTAGTGCCGCTGCAACGGGCTGTTGCGTGACAGGCCGGGGTTGCCCGAGGCCTCGATGGCCAGTTCCACCGCGTGAATAGCGTTATGCGTCACCAGGTACTTCAACTGCGCCGCATTGGCCGCCGGGGTGTGGCCTTCGGCGGCGGCGTCGAGCAGGCAGCGGTTGGCAAACAGCAGGGTGTCGATATGCCCGACGGTTTCCTGGAAGCGCGGCAAGGTCGACAGCGCGGCACCGAGGTTGGACGGCTGGCGTTCTTCCAGCCAGTTCACCAGCCAGTCCCGCGCGGCCTGGGCCACGGCGTCGTACACCGAGGACAGCAACACCGACATCCAGCGCAAACCTTCGGCATCCAGCTCCGGCTGCGGCGCGCTCCAGGGGCTGACGCTGACCGCGTGGTCCAGCGGCACCAGCACGTTGTCGAGCACTACATCATGGCTGCAGGTGGCGCGCATGCCCAGGTGGTCCCAGGTGTCGATGATGCTTACGCCGGGGCTGTCCTTGGGCACCAGCCAGGCGCCCACCAACGGGTCGGCATCGTCGCTGCGCGCCCATACGCTGAACCAGCTGAGGCCGTGGCTGCCGGTGGAGTAAACCTTGCGCCCGCTGATGCGCCAGCCCTCGGCGGTGCGCACGGCGGTGGTCGCCGGCAGGCCGCCACGGGCCGGGGTGCCGAGGTCGGGCTCGACGCGCAACGCGTTGATCAGCGCGCCGTTGCGTACCGCGTCCGTGGCCACTTGGGTGCGCAGATAGGCAGGCCAGCTCTTGCTGTCTTGCAGTCGCGTGTGCTGCAGGTATTGCATCACCAGGATCAGCGCCGTGGACGGCTCGCCCTTGGCAATTGCACTGATCGCCTTGCGCGCCTGGAGCAGGCTGGCGCCGCCGCCGCCGAGCGCCTTGGGCACGGTGAGGGCAAGCAGGCCGTGCTCATGCAAGCGCTTGAAATTGGCATGGGGGAAGGCGCCGCTTTCATCGTATTGCGGCGCGGTGCCGGCCAGCTCCAGGCTGAGGCGTTCGAGCAGGGCGTCGAAGTGGGCGACTTCCACGGAGCGTAGAGACGGTTGGGTCATAAGAAGGTACTCGGTCAAAAATGTGGGAGGGGCCGTTCAAGCCCGTGCCTTTTGAGGGGCTTCAACCGCGCTGTAGCGGTTCTCCGGTACTTCCAGGCCGAGGTTGTCGCGCAGGGTCTGGCCGCTGTATTCGCTGCGCAGCAGACCCCGCTGTTGCAACAGCGGCACCACCAGCTCGGTGAAGTACTGCAAGCCGTCCGGCAGCACCGAGTTGATGATGAAACCATCGCTGGCGCCGGTCTCGAACCAGGTCTGGATCGCATCGGCGACTTGTTCCGGGGTGCCGACAAAATCGCGCTTGGGCCGCGAGAAATGCAGGGCCACTTCGCGCAGGGTCAGGCCTTCGTCGCGGGCCAGTTGCTTGATGCGGTCGGACCCGCCTTTCTGGCTGTTGGAGCCCAGGTCGCCGAGTTCCGGAAAGGGTTCGTCCAGCGGGTATTGGCTGAAGTCATGGTCGTTGAACGGGCGGCCCAGGGCGACAATGGCGTCTTCCACGGTGACCAGGTCCACCGCTTGCTGATAGCGGCTCTGCACCTCGGCCGCGTCGCGGCCGATAATCGGGCGGATGCCCGGCAGGATCGACAGTCTGTTCACGTCACGGCCGAAGCCTTTGGCGCGGCGCTTGAGGTCCTGCGTATAAGCCAGGCCTTCTTCGATACTGTCGACATGCACAAAGATCGCGTCGGCGTTTTCGGCGGCGAAGTTACGCCCGTCCTCCGAGGTGCCGGCCTGGAAAATCGCCGGCTGGCCCTGGCGTGAACGGGCAATGTTCAACGGCCCCTTGACCGAGAAAAACTCACCCTTGTGGTTCAGCGCGTGCAGCTTGTGCGGGGTGAAAAACTCGCCGCTGCGCTTGTTGTAGGCAAAGGCGTCGTCTTCCCAGGAATCCCACAGGCCCTTGACCACATTCAGGTGTTCCTTGGCGATGCGATAACGCACGGCATGGGGCGGGTGTTCGGCTTTGCCGAAGTTGTCGGCGGTGCCGCTGAGCCACGAGGTGACCACGTTCCAGCCGGCGCGACCGCCGCTGATATGGTCAAGGGAGGCAAACTGGCGCGCCACCTGGTAGGGCTCGGTGTAGCTGACGGTCACGGTGGCCACCAAGCCGATATTCGTCGTCAGTGCGGCAAGGGCCGAAAGGATGGTCAGCGGCTCGAAGCGGTTGAGGTAATGCGGGCTGGACTTGGCGTGGATATGCAGGCTGTCGGCGATGAACACAAAGTCGAATTTGGCGGCTTCGGCCAGCTCGGTCTGCTGCCTGTAGAACGCAAAATTGGTGCTGGCATTCGGTTGCGCCTGCGGGTGACGCCATTCGCCCCAGCCGTGGCCGACGCCATGGACCATGGCACCCAGTTTCAAATGGCGTGGTTTGGATGGATGTGGCTTGCTCATGTTCTGCTCCTTCAGCGCGAGGCTTGATCGTTGGGGGCACGCGTGGCGTTAAAGCTCTTGTCGAAGCCCTGGGACACGTCGATGTGGCGGGGCAACAGGCCTTCTTTCTGGTACGTGTCGGCGGTGGCTTGCAGGCCGCTGATCACGCTGTCGTCAATCTTGACCGGGGACAGGTGCGTGTCCTTGGCCACCTCGATGTGCACGGCCAGCGGCAGGCCGGTGATTTTTGCCTGGGCCGCGGCGTACTCCTCGGGATGGGTATTGGCCCAGGCATAGGCGCGGTCGACACGGGCGACGAAGTCGTCCAGCTGTGGGCGCTTGTCGGCGATGGCTTGGCTGGTGGCGGCGAAGTACAGGTGATTGCTCAGCAGCTGCTTGCCGCTGACCAGTACCCGCGCGTGGCTTTGCGAGGTGACGACGGTGGTGTAGGGGTCCCAGGTGGCCCAGGCATCGACGGTGCCGTTATCCAGCACCAGGCGGGATTCGGCGGGCAGCAGAAAGATGAATTGCACGTCCTGGCTGGTCAGGCCGGCGCTGGCCAATGCCTTGATTGCCAGGTAATGCCCGATGGAACCGCGCCCAGTGACGATTTTCTTGCCCTTGAGATCGGCCGCCGTCTTGATCGGCGAATCCTTGGGTACCACCAGTGCCGTGGTGTTGCGCCCTTCGGCGTGGATGATGCTGACGACTTTGAGCGTGGCCCCGGCACCCAGGGCGAACACGTACGGCGCATCGCCCAGGGCACCGATATCCACTGCGCCGGCGTTCAAGGCTTCGCCCAGCGGCGAGGCGGAGGGGAATTCCGACCATTGGATGGTGTAGGGCACATTGCTGGTTTCGCCTGAGGCTTCCAGCAGTGCCTTGATCGTGGATTTCTGATTGGCCACCCGCAACGGTTGCAGGTCGGCGGCGTGGGCAGTGGTCACCAGGCCGAGGGCCAGAGCGGTGCCCAATAGCAGGTGTTTGAAAGGCGTGGCGAATGTCATGGGCGATAGGCTCCAGGCAGATCTTGAAAGGTGTGGGTTACCTCCGCCGGGAAAGGGGTCGGTGCGGCCTGCACCGGTCAGGTGCAGGCGTGAAGACAGGTCAGATCACATAGAAACCATGGGTACCGTCGCGGGCCAACTGGTCGACCAGGCCGAACTCCCAATCCAGGTAGGCCTGCATGGCTTCCTTGGGGTTGTCGGTGCCTTCGTACGGGCGGCGATAGCGGTCGATACGCGGTGAGGCCAGGTGGGTTTCACCTTCTTCCAGCGGCAGTTGCGCGTTGATCCACGCGGCCGTGCCACCTTGCAGCAGGAACACTTGCTTGCCGGTGAGCGCTTGGACGTCGGCCACCGCCAGGCGCGCCAGTTGGCTGCTGCCGCAGGTCAACACATAGCGTTCGGTGGTGGGCACCTTGGCCAGGGCCTGGGGCAGTTGCGCGCGCAGCACCCACCAGGCACCGGGGATATGGCGTTTCACATAGTTGGCGCTGGCGGTGAAATCCAGCACCACGGTATCGCCATGGGCCAGCCAGTCGGCGAGGGTGTGCGGGCTGATCAGTTCGGCCTGGGGCGGGGCGGGCACCGGGGCGACCCAGGCGCCTTTCTCGCTGAAGTGCGCAGGTTGCAGATCGTCCAATACGTGCACCTCCCAACCCAGCTGGGCGAGCCAGGACGCCGACATGTTGGCGCGCACGCCGTCATCATCCGCCAGCACCAGCCGCGCGCCGCGCACACTGGCGACGTGGTCGGTTTCCTGCACCAATTGCCCACCCGGCGTTGAGCGCGCGCCGGGCAGGTGGCCGACCTCGAATTCTTCCGGGGTGCGCACATCGAACAGGTAGGTGGTGCGTGTCGGCTCCTGCTGCCAGCGTTGCAGGTCTGCCAGGCTGGCGCGGCCGACGCGGGCCTTGTCGGCGACGCGGCGTGCGTCCCGGGCCGCGATCTGGCGGTGTTCCTCCGCGGTCGGCGCAAAGCGTCGCGACTGGCCATGGGCGAGCTTTTGCCCGGCCAGGGTCCAGCCGATGGTGCCGTTGCGCAGGGCTGAGACGGGGTTGGCCACGCCGGCGTTGATCAGCGATTGGGTGCCGATAATGCTGCGGGTACGCCCGGCGCAGTTGACGATGATGCGGGTCGCCGTGTCGGGCGCCAATTCACGGGCACGCAGCACCAACTCGGCACCGGGCACGCTGATGCCGGTGGGGATGCTCATGGTCTGGTATTCGTCGAAACGGCGGGCATCAAGCACCACCACATCGGCCTGGCTGTCGAGCAGGGCCTGCACGTCTTCGGCGGCCAGGGACGGCGTGTGGCGCTCGCTCTCCACCAGTTCGCCAAAGGCTTTGCTCGGCACGTTCACATCGATAAACAGCTCGCCGCCGGCGCTGCGCCAACCGTTGAGGCCACCTTCAAGCAGGCTGACCTGGGTGTAGCCCAATGCAAGCAGGCGCTCGGCGGCCCGGTCGGCCAAGCCTTCACCGTTGTCGTAGACAGTCACCGGGGTGTCGCGCCGTGGAATGCGCGAGTACACCTCCAGTTCCAGCTTGGACAGCGGGATATTCGCCGCGAACAATGGGTGGGATTCGGCGAAGGGCGCTTCTTCGCGTACGTCGATCAGGGCGAGTTCTTCGCGGTCCAACAGGGCCTGGCGGATCTGGGCGAAGCTGCGGGTCGGTGTGCTCATAGGGCAGGGCTCTTTTCTTTGGACAAATCCCAGATGTTCGGGAGAAAGGCGTTGGAATAACCGGAGATAAACAGTTTTTCAGTGCCGTCGGGCTGGTACACCGCGCGGCGCACCGCACCGATATTGGCGCCGTACACATGAATGCTGATCGACACCTGGTCACTGTGGACGTTGCTCACCTGGTGGATATCGCCGACCTTGGGCGATACCGCCTCTACCTGGCCGGGCGCCAGCTCAATGGGCTTGCCCTCGGCGACCAGGCGGCCGTCGGGGGCGCGTTCAAAGCCTTGGGACAATTCCGCGCCACGCAGCATGCCAATCAGCCCCCAGACCCGGTGATCATGAATCGGCGTGCTTTGCCCCGGCCCCCACACAAAGCTGACGACGCTGAAACGCTGGCGTGAATCGGCATGCAACAGGAACTGCTGGTAGCGCTCGGGGTCGGGTTGGGCAAACTCATCGGGGAGCCAGTCATCATGGCTGACCAGTTGCGCCAGCAGCTTGCCGCCACGGTGCAGCAGGTCGCCTTCGCGTGGGTTGCCGTCGATCAGTTCCGCCAGGGCACCTATGAAGGCTCTGAGTCGCTCGGGGTGTCGGGCCTGGGTCATGAGAATTCCATCGGTCTGCTGTGATGGGTTTATCTAAGCATAATGTTTATATTTAATATGCTATTTTTTAATGATTAGCTTATAGCTGAAGGTAATTTAGAATCGGTCGGACTAGGCTTAGACGTTATCGATCCCAGGGCAGGCTATCCAGATGCCGTTTGCGCAACTATGCTTCGCACACATCTTAATGACTGTTCTCTATGTGCGGCCCAAATGAAAATTGACGATATCGATGCCTTTGTCGAAGTGATTCGTTGCCAATCCATCAGCCATGCCGCCGAGTCGTTGCAACTGACCCAGCCGGCCATCACCCGCCGCGTGCAGAACTTCGAGCAGGCGTTGGGGGTGGAGCTGTTCGACCGCAACACCAAACCCTTGAAGCCCACCTTGATCGGCACCCGCGTGTATGAACAGTGCCGGCTGATCCTGCGCGAGATGGACGCCCTGCGCGAACTGGTAGCCACTGACGCGCCACCCACCGGCCTGTTGCGCCTGGGTGTGCCGCAGACCCTCGGCGACGTGGTGCTGCTGGATGCGCTCAAGCATTTGCGCGGGGCATACCCTGAACTGCGCGCGCAAGTCGCCACTGGCTGGGGCAGTCAATTGGTGGGCAAGATCGAGCGCGGCGAGCTGGATGCGGCGGCGGCGTTGTTCCCGGCGGGCAAGATCTTCCCGGACAACATCATCGGCGAGTCCATCGGCAAGATGGAACTGGTGGTGGTATGTGCCAAGGCGCAACTGCCTAAAAAGCCGTGCAAGCTGGCGGATGTGTACCAGAACGGTTGGGTCCTCAACCCGGACGGTTGTGGTTTTCGTGCCGGCTTGCAGCGCACCTTGTCCGACCAGGGCCTGGCGTTGCGCGTCAACCTGGAGACCTTCGGTACCGAGCTGCAACTGGGCCTGGTCGCCGATGGCCTGGGCTTGGGCCTGGTGCCGCGCCCGTTGCTGGAGCGCAGCGCGCACCGCGAATACCTGGCGGTGATGCCGCTCAAGGATTTCAAGCCGGTGATGGACCTGTGGCTGATCTACCCGCACTTCCTGGGCAACCTGCAAGGGCCGGTGGATGCGTTCGGCCAGTTGGTCGCGGCGTCTTTGCAGAAGATCAAGGACGCGGCTTGATATGAAAAAAAATAATAATTAGCTTAGATTAAAATGTGCTTTTTATTATTTTTGGCAAACCCCTAGGCTTGCCTGGAAGTCCTTAAGGCCATCCAGGAAGTTTTGCCATGAGCAGCGTCACCTCCATTTCCAGCGTTTCCAGCACCGTCCGCCAACGCGTCACGCCAGAAGAGTGGGACGTGCGCGTCAAACTGGCCGCCGCCTACCGCCTGGCGGCCCTGTACAAGTGGACCGACCACATCTACACCCACTTTTCCGCCCGCGTGCCCGGCCCGCAGGAGCATTTCCTGATCAATGCCTTCGGGCTGTTGTTCGATGAAATCAACGCCTCCAACCTGGTCAAGGTCGATCTCGACGGCACGATCGTCGACGACCCCACGGGCCTGGGCATCAACTACGCAGGCTATGTGATCCACAGCGCCATCCACGGCGCGCGACATGACCTGCAAGCGGTGTTGCACACCCATACTCGCGACGGTATCGCGGTGTCGGCGCAAAAGGACGGCCTGTTGCCGATTTCCCAGCATTCCATCGCCTTTTCCGGGCGCGTCGCCTACCACGGTTACGAAGGCATCGCCCTCGATCTGGACGAACGCGAGCGACTGGTCGCGGATCTGGGTGACAAGAGCGTGATGATCCTGCGCAACCACGGCTTGTTGACGGCCGGTATCAGCGTCGAGCATGCGTTCCAGCAACTACAAAGTCTGGAGCGTGCGTGCAACATTCAGATCGCGGCACAGGCGGCCGGCAACGCGGAGTTGGTGTTCCCGCCGCAGGCGGTAGTGGCGAAGGTGGAAGAACAGGCCAAGGCCCACAGCAGCGGTGAAGGCCCTGGCGTGGCGCGGCATTGGAATGCACTGATTCGCCAGCTCGAGCGGACCGATACCGACTACAAAAACTGATCGCTGGCTTGGCAACGGTCCCTTGCGGAGAGCTGGCTTGCCTGCGATGGCGAATGGGCTATCGTGGTGAGCGGGGCAAGCCCGCTCACCACAGGATGGATTTTCAGCTTTTAAAGTTGTGTAGATATCTTCACAACTTTGGCGTGGCCCTGAACCTGTGGCGAGGGAGCTTGCTCCCGATGGCGGCCTGACAGCCGACCAGGATGTTGGATCAGACCGAGTACATATCCATTCCTGCGGTAACGGCCACACCGGGGGGCAACAGCAATAGCGCAGAAGCAAGAGCACGCAGTTGTGTAGATACCTATGGCCATCGCAGACAAGCCAGCTCCCACATTTGTGGTTTGCGTTATGCCTAAGCGACCTGTTTAGCCTGTTCGCGTTCTGCAATCAGTTGGCGGGTGAGGGGGATCAATTGCTTGCCGTACTCAATCGCATCATTGAGCGGATCAAACCCACGGATCAAGAACGTGGTGATACCCAGGTCGTAATAATCCACCAATGCCTCTGCCACCTGTTCGGCGGTGCCGACCAACGACGTGGAATTGCCCTGCGCGCCCAGCAACCCCGCAATGCCTGTCCACAAACGCTTATCCAGCCGCGCCCCTTGCGCCGCCGCCGCGAGCAACCGGCGCGAACCTTCATTCGGCGGTTCGCGCCGCACAAAGCCATTCTGCTCGGCCAGTTCCGTGGCCTGTTGCAGGATAGTCTCGGCGCGCGCCCACGCCAATTCCTCGGTCTCGGCCAGGATCGGGCGCAGCGACAAACTGAAGCGAATCGTGCGCCCATGCCTGGCCGCTTCGGCACGCACCTGGGTCACAATCTGGCGCACCTGCTCATAGGTTTCGCCCCATAACGCGTACACATCCGCATGTTTGCCGGCCACCTCAATCGCGGCGGCGGAAGAACCGCCGAAATACAACGGAATATGCGGCTGCTGCGGCGACTTCACCGACGAATGCGCGCCTTCGACCTGGTAGTAACTGCCGGCAAAATCGAAGGGCTGTTCGGCAGTCCATTCCTGACGCACCACGCTCAGGTATTCGTCGGTGCGCGCGTAGCGTTCGTCCTTGCCGATATGGCTGCCATCGGCACGCAGTTCGCGGTCATCGCCCCCGGTGATGATGTGCACGGCGGTACGCCCGCCGTTGAACACATCGAACGTGGCGAACTGACGCGCGGCCAGGGTCGGCTGGACGAAACCCGGTCGGTGAGCGATGAGAAATTGCAGCTTTTTCGTCACGCTGGCAGCGTGGGCGGCGATCAACGTGCTGTCCGGGCTGTTGGAATGGAAGGCCACCAGGGCGCGGTCGAAACCGGCCTCTTCGTGGGCGCGGGCAACGGTTTCCACGTAATCCGGTTGCAGGGTAGGGCCGCTGCGCGGGTGGATCTCGGAGGCGTGGTGACCGCCGATATAACCGATGAATTCAATGCTCATGGTCTGTCCTTGTCGAGTAGGGTGATCAACACCTCCGCCGGGTAGGGGGTCGGTCATGCTCGTTCAAGGTAGGGGCAGCGAATGGCGGTGTAAAATGCCGTTTGGTTCTATCCTCATTATTAAAAAATAGAATCATGTAGGCAATATTTGATCAGATAAATGCATTTAGCATGTGTGCCGGCACGGGTGTCGCCCATCCTGGACGCTCATGTGCGCTCCCGGGTGTCGGATATGTGGGCCAGCAACTCTGCGGTCTTGACCTGCAGGTAGTGGCTGTCGCCGCGGCTTTCCACGCACAGGCATACAGACAGGGCGTCACTGACCTGTAACTTGAAACGCCAGTCGGCAAAAACCATGGACAAGCCCGTGCACGACTCATCGCTGTCCAGGGAGTTGTCGGCATATAACACGTGCATGCGTTCAACGACATGCGTCGAGTTATTGACCTCGACATGAATATTTCCCGAAGAAGGGAATACGCCAATACGCTCTACCAGTAACTTTGATGTGTTCATGGCCGTCCCCTCGCTGTTGCATTCAGGAGGTACTTTATTATGCGAGGGTAAAAAAGTACTGGAATGTTATTTTTAGTCGGCTATGCCAATGCGGGTTATTTTCGACGTGTACGACAGACGCTTGAAGTTGACGACGTGTGGTTGTAAATGGCTGATGGTGGGCGTTCAGTTAAGGCTTTTGACTGCGTTGAGCGGCAAGCCGACCCGGTGCTCGCGATGCAGGAGATTGATCAGCACAATCGCGCGTTCCTCGCCTGTCATACCCAGGAATACGCCCTCGAGTTCAGCAAATGGCCCTTCATTGATACGCACGTTCTCCCCAGGAGCCAACAGCGGTGTCACAAGGGGCTGGTGATTGCGTCGCTGCAATTCGTCGATCAGTTCATCGCCCACCGGCAGTGGATCGCCACCAAATGCAACGATGCGCGAAACCCCACGCGTGGAGCGCAGAGGGCTCCAACTGTCCTGCGAGCTCAACTGAATAAACAGATAACCGGGGAACAGCGATTCAGTCATGACCCGACGCTCGCCTTTTAACAGGCGCTCACGTGTGCAGATGGAGCGAAAGCAGGTGTAGCCCTGGCGCTGCAGATGCGCTTCGGCGCGTTCATCCTGCCTGGCTTTACACTGAACCAGATACCAGGCTTTGGCGGCGAACTCTGTCGTTGCGGTCATGGGATGTCCTTATGGCGGTGAGCCTGTTCAGCCGGCACTCGGATGCCACGCGTTGCGTTAGTTATTGACTGTTCGTCGTGTCATGTTGATCGAACTAACGCCGGCAGTGCGTAAATGTTAGAAATTGTCGGTGGCGGGTATTAATAACAAATAAGTGCCCGAGCAGGCGCAGTGTTATTTTTTGTCCGTTTAAAAACTTGGGTGCCGCCCAAGGGGCGTGATAAATAAGTACCGCGTTAAAGTTGTAAAGCGGGCTTTGCTGTTTCTGTGCCTGTCGATGGCAGGCTTGTACGTGGTTAAAAACTCTTATGTTCGGCAAGTGCGACGTCACCGCCAAAGTTGAAAAGACGGGGAAATTATCTTGCTTAAAAGAGTGTTGATTGTCTGTGTCGGCAATATTTGTCGCAGCCCCATGGCGGAGCATCTGTTGCGTGAGGCACTCACTCGTTCCGATATCGAGGTGAGTTCCGCCGGCCTGTCCGCATTGGTTGGCGAGCCCATCGAATCGACGGCACTTGCGGTGCTGGCGGCGCATGGCCATGCGCCCAACGTGCACCAGGCGACTCAACTCGCGCCCCAGGCGATCACCGAGGCTGATCTGATTCTGGTGATGGAACAAAAGCACATCCGCGGCGTGCTCGGCATGGCCCCCGAAGCGCGAGGCAAGGTGTTGATGCTGGGGAAGTGGCAAAGCGACCGAGAGATAAGAGACCCCTACCGTCAAGGTAAAGCTGCCTTTGTACACGCGTATGCGTTGATCGAAGAAGCGGTAAACGCGTGGGCGCTGCGCCTAGCAAAGTGACAACCCCCTTTCTTGAATCGTATTAAGGCAAAGAATCCGACTTATGCAGCAAGTGCCAGTAGCCACCCTACGAGAAGACGACGCCGACGAGATTGATCTCCTTGGTCTGTTTGGAACACTGATCGACCATAAAGGGTTGATTGCAGCGATTACGGGCGCGTTTATGCTGACGGGGGCGGCCTACGCGGTGCTGGCGACGCCGGTTTTCCAAGCGAATGCGTTGTTGCAGGTCGAGGCCAAAAAGAACGATTTGCTGGGTTTCTCCGACGTCAGCAGCATGCTCGGAAAAGAGTCGCCGTCCGCGACCGAAATTGAACTGATCAAGTCACGTGCAGTGATCGGCAAGACCGTGGACGAGCTCAAACTCGCCATCCTGATCGAGCCTGAGTACTTTCCCATTATCGGCGGTTTTCTTGCGCGGCGTTTTAAAAATACCAACCCGGGTGAAGTCTCCAGCCCATGGTTGGGTCCGACCCGTTACGCGTGGGGAGGCGAGCTGCTGAAAATAACCCGCCTGGACCTGCCGCCCAACTTGCTCGCCAAAAAACTGACCTTCATTACGGGTGAGGGCGGGGCGTTCACATTGCTCGATGACGATGATGAACTTCTGGCGCAAGGGCAGGTGGGCGAGGCTGTCGAGCAGCATGGCGTTGCGCTCTTCGTCGAAGCGCTACAGGCCAATCCGGGGACTCGGTTCAGCATCGTGCGCAAACCCCGATTGACCAGCATTCTGGATTATCAGGAGGCGCTGGATGTCACTGAGCGCGGAAAAGAATCGGGCATTATCGGGTTGGCGTTAGAGAGTACCGAGCCGGAACTCGCGGTAAAAATCCTCAACAAGATTTCTGCGCTCTATGTCGAACAGAATGTGCAGCGTACTTCGGCTGAGGCGGCGCAAAGCCTGGAGTTTTTGAAAGAGCAATTACCTCAGGTCAAGAGTGACCTGGAAAAGGCCGGCAATGCGCTCAACGCCTACCAGACGCGCACAAAGTCGGTGGACATCAGCCTGGAAACCAAAGCGATCCTGGACCAGATTGTGTCGCTGGATACGGCCATCTCTCAGTTGAAACTCCAGCAAGCCGAGATGGACCGCAAATTCACCCGCCAGCATCCGGCCTATCGTGCATTGCTCGCGCAGATCGGTGAGTTGAGCAGCAAGCAACAGAGGCTGTCCGAGAAGGTCCAGGACCTTCCTTCGACACAGCAAGAACTGCTCAGCCTGAACCGCGATGTCGAGGTCGGCACGGCGATCTATACGCAGTTGCTCAACAAGTCCCAGGAACTCGACGTGATGCGAGCGGGCACGGTGGGTAATGTGCGTTTGATCGATGCGGCGGACGTAAACCTCATCAAACCGGTCAAACCCAAGAAAGTGTTGATTGTTCTGGTCGCAACGTTCCTGGGCTTATTCCTGGCGGTGGTGCTGGTGCTGTTACGCAAAGCCTTGAACAGAGGCATAGAAAGCCCGGAGGCTATTGAGAAACTTGGGCTTGCGGTCTATGCCTCCATACCCTACAGCACGCTTCAAAAAGACCTGGAAGAACAACCTACCGCTACGCAAAAACGCCCTGCTCGCAGTGGTGGGTTGTTGGCCATCAACCATCCCACGGACCTGGCGATTGAAGCGCTGCGCAGCTTGCGCACCAGCCTGCATTTTGCGATGCACGAAGCCAGCAACAATCGCCTGATGATCTCCGGTCCCAGCCCACAAGTGGGCAAGACCTTCGTGTCGGTCAATCTGGCAGCCGTGATCGCTCAGACAGGCCTGCGCGTGTTGGTCATCGATGTTGATATGCGAAAAGGCTACATCCATAAAGTCATGAACACCTCCAGCGTCAATGGGCTTTCCGATGTGCTCGCCAAGCGCTGCGATCTGACAACGGCCATTCATAAAACTGCGATCGAACATTTTGACTTTATCAGCCGTGGGCAAATACCGCCTAACCCGTCGGAATTGCTCATGCATCGAAACTTCACGGAACTGCTATCGCAGGTCAGTGAACAGTATGACTTGGTCATCCTGGATACCCCTCCGTTGTTGGCGGTCACCGATGCGGCGATTGTAGGGCGCCAGTCAGGAACGAACTTGATTGTGGCGCGGTTCGGTTTTAACCCCGCCCGGGAAATAGAACTCACCATGCGTCGGTTCGCCCAGAACGGGGTTAACTTGAAAGGCGCTATCTTGAACGGTATTGAAAAAAGAGCGTCGGCGAAATACGGGTATGGTGCGTATGGTTACTATACGTATGAATATAAGTCGGATGTTAATTAAGGCCTGTGGGGCGGGCTGATATAAATACACGTCGTCATGAATATGGGGTTCTCAGGGAATGACGCTAAACCCTGGGGCGGTAGCGTGGGTTTTTCAAGTTTGTATGACGCACTGTCTGCGCCTGGGACCTGGCCACGGGAGAGAGACGAGCCTGTGTTTTGTTGAACACAGGTGGTTTTGATCCGATTGATAGTTGAGAGAAAGATGGCCATAGCAAATAAACAGGGCTTCTACGTAGAACTCGAGTCCATTCGTGGGGTGATGGCGTGGTGGGTTGTATTTGGGCACCTCTACTCTTGCTTTCGTCCCGCCATGGGGCACGTTCCTGCGTTGATTGATAAGGTTCTATTGGCGACCGCTATCCCGGTAGATATCTTTATTTGTTTGAGCGGTTTTTTTATCGCGATGGCGTTGAGCGGGAAAAGCAGCGGCTACCGTTCTTATATTATTCGGCGTGCGTTCAGGATTATCCCGATTTATCTATTGGCCATCGCGCTTGCCGCGCTGTTGTTCAATGAACGGATGAGTGTCCGCATGGAACTGCCGTGGAACACGCCAGCCCAAGCAGCGGCAGTTGAACAGTATTGGACAAGTATCACGGGTAATATCACCGCGTACCTGCTGCCTTGTCTGGTGCTGCTTCAAGGCGTGATCCCGGATCAATGGCTGCCCCACGCAGGTGATGCGTTTTTGGCGCCGGCCTGGAGCCTCACACTCGAATGGCAGTTTTATCTGATCGCCCCTGTGTTAGTCGCCGCTTTTGCATTTGGGCGCGCCAAGGAACTGCTGGTGGCGGTGGCGGTGTTGGCGTTTTTACTGCTGGCATACTCCGGCCTGACCTTCTCTTATGGCAGTTTCATATTAATCAAGTTACCGATTTTCATGATCGGCATGTTGACCCACGATCTGTTTCGTCGCGATGAGGGCGAATGGCGTAACGCGATGTTGATCATGGGCATTGTAGTGGCGGTGGGTCTGATTACCCGTTCGTTCGCCAGTTTTGCCTCGATTGCGTTATGGGCAATAGTAGCGATAGCGTTCAAGTTGAATGACAAACTTAACCCGCCATTGCTCGGCCGGTGGTTGGCACTGCTTAAAATGCCGTTTAGGAACCCTGTGTTGCTCAGGTTGGGCGGGATGTCATACCCCACCTATCTGATGCATATTCTGATTATCGATGGGGTGCTGATAGTGGCGAAGAAATGCGGTTATCTCAGTAATGATCGGGTGGGGGTGTTGATCCTGCTTTCGATAGGGCTGACGTATGGTGTTTCATGGGCGGTTCATAAATGCCTTGAAGTGCCGTGTATTGAGATAGGTAAAAGATTGTCCGGGTCCGTTTATTCGCGAGCATTGAAATGCGAGTAACCGCGCTGGTAAATTATTTTTTGTTTCCGCTGCTCTTGGTGGCTACGGCATTTAACTTGCGGTATCGGCTGACCGGGGCGGAGATACACCTGGGTGGCGCCGAACTGTCGGTTGCGCCTTACGATATTTTTCTTTTGCTGATTTTGGTATCCATTGTTTTTTTCAGTAAAAAAATCAATCTGGAGAAAATCAAGATCGACAGAATCACCACCCTGGCGATTTTTTTTGTGGTGCTGTCTTCTGTGTCGATCATTAATTCGCAAGCGGTGAGTTTCACGCTGTACGAAATCGTTCGCCATTGGAAAATCATTGTTTTGTTTCTGGTGGTGCGGTCGGTTTTCCATGATGCGAAATCGATGGATAAATTCACCCGGGTGGCGGCGCTGTTAATTCTGTTTGAGACGCTGTATGCGGCTTATCAGTTGGCAACCGGTGATATGACCGAGGATGCTCAACAGGTCAAAGAACTGTTCGTGGAGAACGGCATTACCCGAGTGACCGGTACGTTACGACACCCCGCCTTGTTATCGTTGTTCACGGTGCTGTTGTTGCCATTTTGCGTGTATGGCGCAGTGAATGGGCGCGGCAGGTTGCTGTATATAAGCGCCATCGCGGCGGGTTTTGTGGTGATTTGCCTGACCTACTCCAGAACTCAAATTGTGTTGTATTTTTTTGTGGTCGGGCTGTGCCTGTTCTACTTCAAGCGGCCCAATGGACGTTCTATTTTAAGAAACAAAAAGATCATCTATACCTCGCTGGTGTTTGCCTTGGTCATCATGGCCGGTGCCATTTATAACCTGGAAAATCTCTATGCCCGATTTTTCGATGCGCCAGAGTCGAGTACCACCTCCAGGCTGATTTTGGCCAAGATTGCCCTGAATATGTTTGTCGCCCATCCGATTATTGGCGTGGGGTGGAATAATTTTGTTGATGTGATGGATAAATACGATGAGTTCGGCGCCTCGCAGAGCTTCAGGTACCCTGCCCATAATATGTACCTGCTGGTCATGTCCGAGACGGGGTTGCTGGGCATTGTGAGCTATTTACTGCTTATATGGAGTGTCTACAAGCTGCACAAAAATACGATAAAAAGGCATGTCGGTGTGTCGATTAACAATGCTTCCGCGGCGGCGCTGGTTTCGATCATCGCAATATTGATAACCGGTATCCAGGGCTGGTCATTTCGAGCGGACAGTATACAAGCGATTATCTGGATAAATTTCGGCATCATCTGCGGCCTCAACGATAGGGCAAAACAGCATGTGTAGACGATACTTCCTGTGCCTCTGTCTGTTGGCGATCAGTTTCGTTGCCCAGGCCTCTACCCAACAGGCCGACACCTATAACGCGGGCAAGCAGTTACGCGGTTTCAATATCGATTTGAATTTGAACGAAGAGGATTTCAAACAGTTGGACGGCTTGAACGTAAACGCCGTGCGCGTGGCGTTTGCATCCCACCCACTGTTTGACGACAGGGGCGGGCTTGATGATGTCGCGGTCAAGGTGCTTGATACCTATGTGCGCTACGCGAAGCAGTACAATATTTTACTTCTGGTCGATGTTCATACCTTTCCCGGCAACGTCAAGAAATATTCAGGGTCGACTGAAGACGCATATTGGCGTGACGCCGAACTCATGGGAAACCTGATTGCCAGCTATGCGCAACTGGCGCAGCGCTACAAACATGAAAGCATGGTTATCGGCTATGACATCGTCAACGAACCGGCGCCCATCGAGCGCGGCGTTTATCTGGATTTTATAAAGAAGGTCAGCGCAACCCTGTTGCAGATCTCGCCGGACAAGGTTGTGCTTATCCAGCCGCGTATTACGGTTCAACCCAATGGTATTCCCAATGGGCAACGGTCCAATTGGAATGAAATCACGCCGTTGATAGACGACCACTCAATAATAGGAAGCCTGCACTATTACGACCCTGGCAACTTTACCCATCAGGGCGTGCGTGGCTTTCCGGCGGATCAACGGTTGCCCTTCTTACTGAGAGGCGAGGGCGCTTTGAGTATGTACTTCAAGAAGACACTGTCCCAAGTGCTGAAACATCCGGGACCAGTGATCGTTGGGGAGTTCAGCGTATCGAATTACAGCCCGGTGGACGATGCGGGGCTGTATATGCAGACATTAATCGATCTGTTCGAGCAAAAGCGTTGGAGTTGGTTTTATCACGCTTATAAAGAAGCGGATATCTGGAACCCTCAGGTCACCCTGACAAACACCGGCTTGGCCCCCGATTCAGCCTCTAAAAAATATGTGCTGTTGAAGCGCTATTTCAAATTGAACGATCGATTTCAGAGCTCCGACTGAGGGCGTGCAGGAGTTTTTCCTTGAAGGCGATTCAATTATTGATCTCATCGTTTGGCGCTGCGGGCGCAACGTTCTTGCTTCAGGTCATCCTCAGTAGAGCCTTGGATGCCGCCAGCTTTGGTCTGGTCTCATATGCCAACGCTATTACCATCACGCTCGGCGCTTTGGCGTTCAGCGGTGTGAACAGTTTGCTGTTGAGACGTGTCAGCCGCGCACCTGGCGAATATGCGCCGTCGATGCGGGTTGCTTATGTTTGCCTGTCAATCAATACGCTGGCGGCCTTTGCAGTCAGTGTGGTGCTGTTATGTGGTTCGGGAATGGATGGGTTCGTGGCCGTTGCACTGGCGACGGGCGTGGCGGCATTGGCGGCGCAGGCGATCGTCATCACTCAAGGTCAGCTCAGGAGCAGCCCGCTGCGGATTTCCGTGGGGCAAGTGCTGGTACCGGTATCCCGGATCATAGCGGTTGCAGGGGTTTTTTATGCGCTGACTCCGAGCCTCGCGAACACCGCCATGGCCCTGGGGGTTGCCAACGTTTCATGTGCGATGTTGTGTTTGATGCTGATGACACGGCACGGCAAACAGGCGGCTTTGAAGGTGCGAAGCTTTCTGAAAGACTCCGTTAAATATTCGTTGAATGGCGCACTGAATATAGCCCAGTTGCAAATCCCCATTTCGTTGCTGGGGCTTATCTATGGGTCGACGTATTCCGGGTATTTAGCCATTTGTAATACGCTGCTCACGGCGCTGTATATCGCACCCAATACGATTTTTAACACCTACCTTATAAAAAAGTACCACGCACTTTCGGGTGCTGAAAAAAACCTGCCCCTACAGCATGCGCGGTATTCATTGGGCGCGGGGGCGCTGGTTGGCATTGGCCTGAGTGTGTATTCCCATGACCTCGTGCACCTGGTATTTGGTGGCGACTATGTGTATGCCGCGCAGGTGTTGCAAATCGCCGCGCTGTCCATTGGCTTCAGGTTTTTCGCAACACCTTTAGGGGCGGCGTTATTGAGCGAAGAGTGGGTCAGCAAAAAAATAATGGTCGCCAGTGTCGGCGTGGCGTTGCAAGTGGGCTTGTTTGTTGTGTTGATGCCCTTTGAGGCGAACGGTATTGGCGCAAGTATTGTGGCCAGCGAATGCTTTATCGCCGTCTCGTATTACATTCTTTATAAAAAGAGCATGCGTGCATGAACATTGTGATCATTGGCTACTATGGCAATAACTTTGGTGATTTGCTCATGCTCAAGTCACTGTTGTCTGAGCGACATGCGGGTGTGGTGTATACGGTATTGACCTATGGCGATGGCGAAGCACTTAAACAACAGGGTTTCATTCGCCAAGGTGCGATTACTGTGGTGGAACTCAACAAGGCCAACCGCTGGCTTGCCTACAAAACAGTGATTAAGTGTTCTGCCATCGTGTGGGGTGGCGGAACATGTTTCATGGATGAGGGCGGCACCGGAGGGGTCAAATACATGGCATTGGCTCGCCTGTTCGGTGCTCATGTCATCTACGCAGGTATTGGCGTCGACAATCATAAAAAGCTGAAAACCCGTTTGATTTTATTTTTTGCGACCGTCATGGCCACAGCCTTTTATATTCGCGATTCAGCCTCGCTGCTGGCGGTGAGGAAAATCAACCCTTGGGCCCGCCGTGAAAAAATCAAACAATCCGTGGACCTGGCCTACGCGCTGGGTACTGACGACGCCGGCGCAGGGGGCGATCTGGAGAGTGCAGGGGACTACATCATTGTGTGTCTGCGCGATCTGCAAGGGTATGGCGAGCAATCCAGTGGCGACATTTATAGCCAATTGCTAGACGTATCCATCAGGATTTGCTGGCGGTTGCGTATTAACCGGATCGGCATATTCAATGCGGATGCAGAGGTTGATACCGGTGTGTCGCGGTACGCACAAAGCGAGTTGAAAGACCGGGGCTTTACGGTTTTCAACATCGCCGGTTCGGATATCGACCGCTCCATGGCGTATATAAAAGGGGCGCGGCACATACTGACGGCGCGGCTGCATCCCGCCGTGGTTGCGTATTCGTTAGGTACGCCGTTTTCCCTATACAACTACTCAGACAAAAATAAGAAATTTACCGCAGAGACTCAGACCGAGACGTGTTTGATTGAGCGCGGTGCGATAGACGAATTTATGCCGACTTACACGGTGGGTGTCAGTGCGGTTGCCACTAAGCAGAGGCAACGGGCGCAGTCGACGATCAGCGAAATATATCGGTTGTTAAATTAAGCGGATAAGGATTTTCTCATGGGGCAATTGGCTTATTTCATCATTGAACCGGTTGGCGGGCACGGCGGAATGAATTACTACAATACCGGCCTCGGACAAGGGCTGGTTTGGAATGATGCCTGCGTCAATCTGTATACGTGTCCCGAGTCGCAGGAGCAGAGTTCGAATAATTTCACGATCAATAAGTTTTTCAAGGGTGTGTATGGTCAGTCCAACAAGTTCCTGAGGTTCGCTCGCTTCATCGTTGCCTTGCTCAGGTCGATCGCGGATATCAAGAAAAAGGGTGGAAAAACCTGCCACCTGCATTTTTTTCAATATTCGCTACTGGAGTTGATCACCTGCCGGTTATTGCGTTTGAGCCGGATAAAAATCATTGCAACCATTCATGATGTCGAATCTTTTGCAGGCGCGTCTCTGACCCGCACCCATGCGGCCATTCTGCGGGCCCCGCGGGAATTTATTGTGCATAACGAATTCTCGCGGCGCGAGTTGCAGGGGGTGCTTGCTGCTCAAGGTCTGAAGACGAACATCACCGTCATTCCCCATGGTAATTATCTGCCCTTCGTGAAACGGCGCGAGGGCGTCATTTCGCGTCGGCGTCTGGCGCTGCCTGAAGATAAGAAAATCATACTTTTTTTTGGCCAGATTAAAAAAGTAAAGGGGTTGGATGTACTGTTGAACGCGATGCAGATCGTCGCCAAGCGTGAGCCCCAGGCGGTGCTATTGATTGCCGGCAAGGTGTGGAAGGATTCATTCCAGGATTATGAGAGTTTAATAAAGTCGAACAACATCTCTGACGTGGTTATTCCGCATATTCGATACATCAAGGATGAGGATGTCGACTTTTATTATTCTGCCGCCGATATTGTGGTCCTTCCCTATAAGAAGATTTATCAAAGTGGCGTACTGCTGATGGCCATGTCGTATGGCTGTATTACGGTGTCTTCACGGTTACCGCCGATGGTCGAGGTTGTCGACGAAAATGAAAACGGGTTTCTGTTTGAAACGGATAACCCGCACGATTTGGCGCAACAAATAATCAACGCGCTGGGTTCCAGCACTGCGCGGCACATTTCGCAGCGCGCTCGCACCACGATGGTCGAAAAACATGATTGGTCACTGGTCGCGCGTCAGCATATTAAGGTGTTCGAAAACTATGAGTAGGCATTTGCTGGTTCTTGGAATAAGAGGTATCCCGGCGCAGCACGGCGGCTTCGAGACATTTGCCGAAAAGTTAGCGGTGTATTTGCAGGCTAAAGGTTGGCGCATCACGGTTTACTGCCAGGAAAGCGGCACGGGCAGCGTCACTGAAACCGAGTGGAACGGTATCCGCCGTGTTCATATCCCGGTGTCTCGGGAGGGTGCGTTGGGCACGGTTATATTCGACTTGAAGGCTGTTTGGCACGCGCTGGGTGAGCGCGGCCTGTTTTTGACGCTGGGCTATAACACCGCTGTTTTCAATAGCCTTCAGCGGCTCAAAGGCCAAGTGAATATTATTAATATGGACGGTATCGAGTGGCATCGGCAGAAGTGGGGGAAGATAGCCAAGGCGTGGTTCTGGTTGAACGAAAGAGCCGGTTGCTGGATCGGTAACCACTTGGTGGCCGACCACCCAAGAATTAAGGAACATCTTGCGACGCGGGTCAGTGCCGACAAGATCACCATGATTCCCTACGGAGGAGATGAAGTGACGTCGGCGGCGGCTGAGGTGTTAAGTACGTTTGCGCTGGAGCCAAATCACTTCTCGATTATTATCGCCAGGCCCGAACCGGAAAATTCTTTTTATGAGATGGTCCAGGCATTCAGTGCGAGCGTCAGGCAGCACAAACTGGTGGTGCTTGGAAACTTCACGCCGAGTACCAATGAATACCATAAGAAAGTGATGGAAGCGGCCAGCGCTGAAGTGGTCTTTCCAGGGGCTATCTACGACGCCAAAGTCGTCCAGGCGCTGAGGTATTTCAGCCGTTTTTATCTGCACGGTCATCGTGTCGGCGGAACCAACCCCTCTCTGGTCGAGGCGTTGGGCGCCGGTTGCGCAATCATTGCGCACGACAACCCCTTCAACCGCTGGGTAGTGGGTGGGGGCGCTGCGTATTTTTCCGATAGCCAGGCGCTTTCTCGATTACTCGATGAACTATTGGAAGACCCACAACGCACCCTGGCATTGAAACAAGCCGGTGCGGCCAGGTTTGCCGAATGCTTCAAGTGGGAGCAGGTGTTGAGTGCCTATGAACAGCTGTTAATTGAATGGTATCCCGCCTGAGCCGTTGATCATTTCAAGCTGATCCTGACGTTTACTTTTCGATGAGGTGTCACATGATTCCGGTGATTTTATCTGGAGGCACGGGTTCGCGCCTGTGGCCGTTGTCGCGTCAATTAAACCCCAAGCAATTTTTATCGTTGGTGGACACTGACATCTCTCTTCTTCAGGCCACTATCCAGAGGTTGAAGGGGCTGGATGTACGGACACCCAGGCTTGTTTGCAACGAAGAACATCGCTTTCTGGCCGCTGAACAACTGCGCAAGTTGGGGCTGGAAGACGCGAATATACTGCTTGAACCCGTCGGCCGTAATACGGCGCCGGCGCTGGCATTGGCGGCATTGCAGGCCACTGCCGATGGGGAGGACCCCTTGCTGTTGATCTTGCCGGCGGACCACACCATCAAGGATGTGCAAGCGTTTCAAGCAAGTATCAACTGCGCCCTCCCATTGGCCCTGGACGGTAAGTTAGTCACCTTCGGCGTTGTTCCGACGTATGCGGAAACCGGCTACGGCTATATCGAGAAGGGCGAGCCTGTCGGCGAGTGCGGCTTTCGCGTGAACCGTTTTGTCGAAAAGCCGGACTTGGATCTGGCTCAACAATACCTGTTGGCCAAAACATTCTTCTGGAACAGCGGCATGTTTCTGTTTCGTGCCAGCCGTTATTTGGAGGAACTGCAGAAGTTCTGCCCGCAGATCCTTTCTGTTTGCAGTGAGGCGCTGAACAACGGTTCCAGGGATTCGAGCTTCACCCGAGTTGACCGTGATGTGTTTGCTACTTGCCCCGAAGACTCCATTGACTACGCGGTGATGGAGCGCACCGCAGACGCGGTCATGGTCGTGATGAACGCCGGTTGGAGTGATATCGGCTCGTGGTCCGCGCTCGCCGATACATTCGTCAAAGATGCCGAAGGCAACGTATTGAAGGGCGATGTCGTTGCCCAGAACACGTTCAACACCTACGTTCACGCCAACAGCCGCCTGATTGCAACGGTCGGTGTCGAGAACTTGGTCATTGTCGAAACCAATGACGCGATCCTGGTCGCGCACAAAGACCAGGTACAGGACGTAAAGAAAATAGTCGAGCGGCTCAAGCAATCCGCCCGGCACGAGTACGTCAATCACCGCGAAGTCTATCGCCCCTGGGGCATGTATGACTCGATAGACAAAGGCCACCGCTATCAAGTCAAACGTATCACTGTGCAACCCGGCGCCAAGCTTTCGGTACAGATGCATCATCACCGGGCGGAGCATTGGATCGTCGTGAGCGGTACGGCCAAGGTGACCAATGGAGAGAAGACCTACTTGGTCACTGAAAACCAGTCCACTTACATCCCTATCGGTCAAGTGCATGCGCTTGAAAACCCGGGCGTGATCCCGCTTGAACTGATCGAAGTACAGTCCGGCTCCTATCTGGGTGAGAACGACATCGTGCGCTTTGAAGATAAATATGGCCGAGCGTGAACGCCGGCGATCCGCTGATCAATAACGGGCCTCGATCGAGTTTTATTCCACCCTCAGGATCTTCACTCATGTTTAAAAAAATCCTCGTTACCGGTGGCGCCGGTTTCATTGGATCAGCCGTGGTCCGCCACCTGATAAATGAAAACCACAGCGTCGCGAACCTCGACTTACTGACCTATGCGGGGAATACCGATTCACTCGCCAGTGTCGAAAACTCGTCGCGCTATCAGTTCTTTAAAACCGATATAGGGGACGGCCCGGCACTGGACCAGATTTTCATGACATTTCGCCCGGATGCGGTAATGCATCTGGCGGCGGAATCCCATGTCGATCGTTCTATCGATGGCCCCGCTGACTTTATCCGGACCAACATTGTCGGGACATATACGTTGCTTGAAGCGGCCCGGCGCTACTGGAGTGCGTTGGCGTCTGACGCAAAAAACCGGTTTCGCTTCCACCACGTTTCGACAGACGAGGTCTATGGCGACCTGGACGGCCCCGATAGCCTGTTCACGGAAACCACGCCTTATGCGCCCAGCTCGCCCTATTCAGCGTCCAAGGCCAGTTCGGATCATTTGGTTCGGGCCTGGCAGCGTACGTATGGCTTACCCGTGCTGGTGACCAATTGTTCAAATAACTACGGTCCTTATCACTTCCCCGAAAAGTTGATCCCCCATGTGATTCTGAATGCCATTCATGGCCGGCCGCTGCCGGTATATGGCGATGGTTTGCAGGTGCGGGACTGGCTGTTTGTTGAAGATCATGCGCGTGCGCTGTGTGAAGTCCTGTGCCGGGGCGCGGTCGGCGAAACCTACAATATTGGCGGCCACAACGAGAAAACCAATATTGAAGTCGTGGAAACGCTTTGCGCGCTGCTCGAAGAGTTGGCGCCCGACAAACCGGCCGGCGTGGAACGTTATCGTGACTTGATCACCTTTGTTAAAGATCGGCCAGGTCACGATCTTCGTTACGCCATTGATGCCGGCAAGATTGCGCGTGAGCTGGGATGGCAGCCTCACGAAACGTTTGAAAGCGGTATACGCAAAACCGTCCAGTGGTATTTGCAAAACAAGACGTGGTGGCAACGCGTACTCAATGGTCAGTACCGGCCGGAGCGCCTGGGTCAGAACGCTTGAACTGGTTAAACACTGCCTCACCCATCGACATTTTCAAAAAGGAAGCACTCCATGAAAGGCATTGTTCTGGCGGGCGGTTCCGGCACGCGCTTGCATCCCATTACCCGCGGCGTCTCCAAACAGCTGCTGCCCATCTACGATAAGCCGATGATCTATTACCCGTTGTCGGTTTTAATGCTGGCCGGTATCCGCGAGATATTAATTATCTCGACGCCGCAAGACTTACCCAGTTTTCGAAGCCTGCTGGGCGATGGTTCTTCTTTCGGCATTGAGCTCAGTTATGCCGAACAGCCGTCCCCGGATGGTTTGGCGCAAGCGTTTATCATCGGCGAAGACTTTATCGGCGACAGCAATGTTGCGCTGATATTGGGCGACAATATTTTCTATGGCTACGGCTTCAGCGCGTTGCTGCATGAAGCGTCCCAGCGCAAGAGCGGCGCTACCGTCTTTGGCTACCGTGTCAGCGACCCCGAGCGTTTTGGCGTGGTCGACTTCGACAGCCACGGCAAGGCGATCAGCATTGAAGAGAAGCCTGAGCGTCCCAAGTCCAATTACGCGGTCACGGGCCTGTACTTTTACGATAACGACGTGGTGAACATTGCCAGGCAGGTCAAGCCCTCAACGCGTGGCGAGCTGGAAATCACCGACGTGAACAACGCTTACATGCAGCGTGGGGATTTGCACGTCAGCGTGCTGGGGCGTGGGTTCGCGTGGCTCGACACCGGCACCCATGACTCCTTGATGGAGGCCGGGCATTTCGTTCAGACCGTGGAAGCACGCCAAGGGCTCAAAGTGGCTTGCCTTGAGGAAGTGGGCTACCGCCAGGGCTGGTTGTCGGCGGCGCAACTGGATAGACAAGCCACGGATTTACGCAAAACCGGTTATGGCCAATACCTGGCACAGGTACTCGCTTCGGAGCCTGCGAAATGAATGTCATCAAAACCAGGTTGCCCGGTGTGCTGATTATCGAACCCCGCGTTTATGGTGATGCCCGCGGGTTCTTCCTGGAGAGTTACCAGCAGCAGCGTTATCGCGACATTGGGATTGAACAGCCGTTCGTGCAAGATAACCACTCGCGCTCCGCACAGGGCGTGTTACGTGGGCTGCATTTCCAACGCAGCCGTCCTCAAGGCAAGTTAGTGCGGGTGACCCGAGGCGCGGTCTACGATGTGGTCGTAGACATCGACCCGGCGTCTGCGACCTGTGGTGAACACGTGGCGGTTGAATTGACCGCCGAGGACCACCTCCAATTGTGGGTACCGCCGGGGTATGCCCACGGTTTTTGCGTGTTGAGCGATACCGCCGACTTTCAATACAAATGCACCGATCTGTATGACCCGAAAGACGAGGGTGGGCTTGTTTGGAATGACCCGGACCTGGGCATCGCCTGGCCTCTGGGTTCGCCGTTGTTATCGGAAAAAGATCAGCGCCACCCGCGCTTGCGCGCCTTGCTGAGCGGAGAATGACCATGCGTGTAATCGTCACCGGAGCACAGGGGCAGGTCGGGCGCGAGCTGCTGCTCAGGGCACCGTCCGGGTTCAACGTGATTGGCTATGGTTCGGGTGAGCTGGATATCAGTGACTCGGTTCAGGTCGAGGAGGTCCTGGCGCGGATCAAGCCGCAACTGCTGATCAATGCGGCGGCTTATACCGCTGTAGACAAGGCTGAGAGCGATATCGAGCGGGCTTATGCGGTGAACCGCGATGGCGTTGCGCACCTGGCGCGCGCAGCGCAGGCACAGGGTATTGCCGTGCTGCATATTTCTACCGATTACGTATTCGATGGCAACCACACGCTCCCCTATACACCGGCTGACGTCACCGCACCTTCAGGCGTTTACGGTTCCAGCAAGCTGGCGGGTGAGCAGCAGTTGCAGCAGCATTGTTCGCGCCATGTGATTTTGCGAACGAGTTGGGTGTTCGGCGCGCATGGCAACAACTTTGTTAAAACCATGCTTCGCCTTGGACGTGAACGCGATGAGCTGGCCGTCGTCGCGGACCAGCGTGGTTGCCCGACTTCCGCCGGCAGTATCGCCGACACCCTGTGGGCGCTGGCGACGATTTTTCGCCGCGACGGCATGCTCAAATGGGGCGTGTACCACTACAGCGGTGCGCCTGCTTGCACCTGGTATGACTTTGCCGATGAGATTTTCAACCAGGCGCGGTCAGAGGCGCTGCTTGAAAAGAAACCTCGGTTGAAGGCGATTACCTCCGCCGAGTTCCCGACGCAAGCCAAACGTCCGGGCTGGTCCGTGCTGGATTGCCAGACCCTCGAACAGGATTATGGGGTGTCGACGCGCAGTTGGAAGGTAGAGCTGCAACAGGTATTGCAACAACTGGGAAGTGCATCATTTGTTATCTAAACTGCCCGGTCAGGGCCGTGATACTTGCGCCTGTTAATACTGGGTTTTCACGGGCGAATGTTATTTTTTGTCGCGGTACGCGTGAATATCATTATTTAACAGAACGCCGTTTCGGTAAGGCTGACGAATAATAACAGTGGGGCGGTTGGCTCGGACGCTGGCGGCTGCAACATTGCGCGTAACATCGCTGTTATAGCGCTGAAAGTCCGCAAATATCCTTAAACGTGTTCAATGTTCGCGACGGGTTCTGCGGCCTGTGCGTGATGCATGCAAAGTGCTGTTGTATGGCATGCAGCACTTATAAATGACATGCTCCAAACGAGACTGGCGCATAGCTGAGTGTGTTCGGCTGATACGCCAAAGTCTATATACCTGCTGTTCCATCACCGTCTCTTAATATCAACTTGTTGATGTTGAGGAGGAGTCTGCTATGAAGAAACTGTTTACCGCCAGCTTGCTGGTTTTAATGAGCACCACCGTATGGGCGGCTGAAGAGCCCCTAAGCTTGAGCACCCCGGTGGTAGGCGCTGTCACGGTCGGTGAGACCGTGGTGGCGGCGGTGGTGGTAGCCGGCGCCGTGGCGGCGGCATCAAGCTCCGGAGGAAGCTCCAATGGCGGAACCACAGGGACCTCGGGCACCACCGGAACTACGGGTACCCGTTGAACCCCCTGCGAAGTGTGTTGTTCAAGATCACTCAGAACCTTCTGGGTGATCTTGTTTGGACTTGTCCCCGACTAGTGTAGTGCCATTATGACCCGAAGGCTTTTTGCTGTGACGCTGGCAAGTATTACCTTGCACGGCTGTATGTTTTCCCCTGGCCAACATATGGACACCAGTCAATTGACACGTGACGGCTCTCCCGAGAGTAGCCGGGTGGAGCTTATACCCATCACGCCGAAGCTGATTGCCATGGATGCCGCCCTGCATGTTCGCGAGACGGTTGCCCCCGAACTGCTGTCGTATATTCCGGGCGGTTATCGCGTCGGCGCCAATGACTTGTTGTTTATTACGGTGTGGGATCACCCCGAGTTGACGGCGCCTTCCGGCCCGCAACAACAACTGGATGCCAACGGCCGTCTGGTGCGGCCGGATGGCACGCTGTTTTACCCCTATATCGGCAATGTCCCGGCCGCCGGTAAAACCATCGAAGAGCTACGGGCGTATATCGCCGAGCGACTGTCACAGTTTGTAGAAAGCCCTCAGGTGGATGTCAGTGTCTTGCGCTTTGCCAGCCAGGTAGTGGTGGTTTCCGGCGCCGTGGCAAAAGCGGGTCAACAGTCGATCACTACCAATGCGCTGAGCGTGGTGGAAGCTATCGGCGCCGCTGGGGTAGACCCGATGAATGCTGACCTTTCGGGGCTGACGCTGACGCGCGATGGTCGCGAATACACGCTGGACCTGGACACCCTCAACCGCCGGGACTCGCCACTGCATAAGGTCTACCTCAAAGGCGGTGACCAGTTGTACTTGCCTTACAACGACCTCAAACGGATCTACGTGATGGGGGAGGTCAACCAACCCCGGGCGTTGAGCTTCAAGAGCAAGTCGATGAACTTGTCTGATGCGTTGGGCACCGTGGGCGGTTTGAACCAGACCACCTCCAATGGCAACGCGGTGTACGTGATCCGAGGCGCGGGCAATCTGGAAACCGAGCCGGCCCAGGTGTTCCAACTGAATGCCGAGTCGCCGTCCGCCCTGGTATTGGCCACCCGTTTCGACCTGCAACCGCAAGATATCGTGTATGTCGGCCCGGCCGGCGTGACCCGCTGGAACCGCCTGATCAGCCAGCTTCTGCCTACGGCCAGTGTCCTCGGGACCGGGGCCAGCTCGGTCAACAATCTCAGTGAAGCCAACAGCAGATAAGGCTTAGTCAATCCGTGAAAACTTTGCATACCGGTGCCGTTCTGACGACGGCGCTACTGCTGTGTGGGTGCAACCCCTTGATGAAGGCTTCATGGGACACGTTCAAAGCGTCCGCCCAGGGGCCTGCCTCGCTGGAGTTGACTCCGGCCCAGGTAGCGGCCGTGCCGTATCCGCAAATTCTGGTGACGACCGTTACCAGCGAGGGCGTGATGGCCATGGCGCGTCGACGTGGCGACCTGCAGTTCTGGCTCGCATCCGGCAACCAGGTGTTGCTGATGCGCGACGGCCTGGTGGTGCGCACGGTCGGGTTGGGGGTGTCGCTCGATGGCACGCGCTTTGATGGAGAGTCGCCGTTCAAGCACGGTTTGCAGCATCTGCACGACGGGCATACCAGCACGCGCTGGATCGATATCTACCAAGGCTACCGCGTCGGCCTTAGCGTCAATAGCCGTTTCAGCAGGCACGACATCGAACCTATCCGGATTCTGAACAGGGACTACGCCTTGCTGCGAATCGACGAGCAGGTGGCGATACCCGATCTGGATTTTCGCGCGACCAATCGTTACTGGGTGGACCCCCAGGACGGTTTCATCATGCAAAGCGAGCAGCACCTGACGCCGCAGATTTTTCTGAAAATAGTGCAATTGCGCCCTGATCGGGAGGCTGTCCGGTGAAGTATCCAAGCCTTTTATTGCTCGGCGCGTGCATGTTCGCCACGGGGCTAAGCCAGGCCGACATCGCCGTCAGCGGCGATGTCCGAAGCCCCGGCAACCTCGCCGTCCAACCCGGCACACGTCTGCGGGACGTGATCCTTGCAACCCAGCCCAACGCCGAAAGTTACTGGTTGGGCGCGGCGTGGCTGCACCGTTCCCTGGAAGGCCCGCAGGCCCGCTTGAAGGCCGGGGTGTTGTTCGATCTGAAATTGCTGCAGCAAGTCGCCTTGCTGGAGGGGCGTGATACTCGCGCTGCATTGAGCGCGCGTTTGTATAAGCAAGTGGAGCGGTTGCCGGTTACCGGGCGCCAGGTTGCGGTGCTTGATCCGATCGCCCTGGAGGTAGGGTTTGCGCTTGATAGCCCGCTCGATGAGGGCGACCGCCTGATTTATCCGGCTCGGCCGTCCACCGTCGAAGTGTGGGGAGCGGTGGAGCAGACCTGTCAGGTGCCTTATGCCGCAGCGCAAGAAGCCTGGGTGTACGCCCGGCGCTGCGCGATTCTCAGCGACGCCCAAAGCGATTATGTGTGGTTGATTCAGCCCGATGGCCACGTGAGGCGCCTGGGCGTGGCGCCATGGAACCATGAGGAAGGTGTTATGCCTGCCCCCGGCAGCCGGATCCTGGTGCCTATCCGAAGTGATGATCTGCAATCGCCGACACCTGAACTCAATGAACAGTTGGCCGAGTTTCTCGCCACTCAACCCTTGGCTGAGGTGGCCCCTTGAAGCTACGTTTTGCTGCTGCATTGCTCTTGCCGTGTGGGCTGGTTCATGGCGAACCGCGCTACACCCAAAATGACTTTGGCGGTGTCGGTCTGTTGCAGACACCCACCGCGCGCATGGCGCCTGTCGGGGAATTAAGCGCTACCGCCAGTCGTACAGACCCCTATTCGCGCTACAGTTTTTCCTTCCAGCCCTTTGATTGGCTGGAGGGTTCGTTCCGCTATACCGCGATCACTAACCGGCAGTACGGCCCGGAGGCGTTGAGCGGCAATCAAAGCTTCAAGGACAAGGCCATCGATGTGAAAGCGCGGCTTTGGGAGGAGAGCCACTGGGCTCCGCAAGCCGCAATCGGCGCCCGTGACATCGGCGGGACAGGCTTGTTCTCCAGCGAGTATTTCGTCGCCAACAAGCGTTACGGCGACCTTGATTTCAGCCTGGGTCTTGCCTGGGGTTACTTGGGCAACCGGGGCGATTTCAGCAACCCGCTGGCGATAGTGGGCAGCCAATTCAACGACCGGCCGCAAAGCGATGCGGATGTGGCCAGGGCGGGTGAAGTGAACACCAACGCTTACTTCAGGGGCCACCCCTCGTTGTTTGCCGGGATTGCCTATCAGACCCCCTGGGAGCCGCTGAGCCTGAAACTTGAATACGAAGGCAATGATTACAAGAATGAGCCGCTGGACAACCCGATCAAGCAAGACCTGCCGATCAACGTCGGCGTCGTCTACAAGTTGGCCGACAGCGTCGACCTGAGCGCGGCTTGGGAACGCGGCAATACTGCGATGTTCGGCATTACCTTGCACACCAACTTTTTCAGCCGCAAGGCCCCCGTCAAAACCTATGACTCTCCTGCCGAACCGCTGCCGCCGCAGGTGCCGTCGACCCCGTTGGATCAGGTGAACTGGGCGAATGTGTCCAGCCGGTTGCAGCAAAACGCCGGCTACCAGGTCAAGCGCATTGCCCAGCGCGGTCCGGAGTTGTTGGTGTATGGCGAACAGTCCCGTTACTTCAACCCGGCCAAGGCGGTAGGGCGGGCTAGCCGAATTCTCGACAACAGCGTTAACCAGGACGTCGAATGGTTCACCCTGGTCGATCAGCGTTACGACATGTCGATAGAAGAGACCAGCGTGCCGCGTGACACCTTCCGCGCGGTGCTCAAGAATGATCGGCCGCTGCAGGATCTCCACCGCGCAACTGAGGTCAATCCGGCGCTCGCCCATCGGGAGACAACCCTCTATACCCAGGCCCTGGACCCGTTTACTTATGGCGTTGGCCTGGGCTACAAACAGAACATCGGCGGCCCTGACGGGTTGCTCTATCAGTTCAGCGCCGATGCCGACGCGCAGTACCGTTTTACCCGCGATATCTGGTGGAGCGGCATGCTCAGCGCGAACCTGTACAACAACTATGACAAGTTCACCTACGATGCGCCGAGCGGGTTGCCGCGCGTGCGCACCGACCTGCGTAAGTACCTGACCACCTCCGACGTAACGATGCCGACGTTCCAGCTCAACCATGCGGTGCAGTTGGATCAGAACCTGTATGGCATGGTCTACGGCGGTTATCTGGAATCCATGTTCGCCGGGGTCGGCGGCGAAGTGCTTTATCGGCCCGTGGGGCAAGGCTGGTCAGTAGGCGCCGACGTGAACGTCGTGCGCCAGCGTGACTTCAACCAGGGGTTCGGGCTGCGTGACTATCAAACGGTGACCGGCCATGTCACCAGCTACACCGAACTGCCGGGTGATGTGCAGGCGGCTGTCAGTGTCGGGCGTTATCTGGCGCGTGATTGGGGATCCACCGTGGATCTGTCGCGCGAGTTCAAGAACGGCGTGAGATTTGGCGCATGGGTCACACTCACGACCGCCTCGAAGGCGGACTACGGCGAGGGCAGTTTCGACAAAGGGATCTATATTTCCATCCCGTTCGACGAATTCATGAGTACCTCGACGATGCGTCGCGCCAATATAGTCTGGTCACCCCTGACCCGCGATGGCGGGGCACGCCTCAACCGTGCCTACTCATTGCACACGATGACAGAGGGGCGTGACAGCGGGCGGTTCTACAACAACTTCGAGAAGATCACCGAGTAGACAGGCTGAAGCGAGCAAGCCTGCCGCGCGGATAACGCGGATAAAAAAGGTGGGAGGGAGCACGCTCCCTCCCACCTTTGGCCGTTATCAGTAGATGTCTTTTGAAAGCAGCGTAAACGGCGTCTTCACCAGGATCTTGATATCCAGCCACAGCGACCAGTTGTTGATGTAGTGCAGGTCGATGTCGACGCGCCGTTGCATCTTCTCCAGGGTCTCGGTTTCGCCCCGGCAGCCATTGACCTGGGCGAGGCCGGTGATGCCGGGCTTGATCCGATGGCGGGCCATGTAGGCAAGAATTTTCCCCGAGTAGTAGTCGTTGTGCGCAATAGCGTGGGGCCGTGGGCCGACCAGGGCCATATGCCCCTGCAACACGTTGAACAACTGCGGCAGCTCATCAATGGAGGTGCGGCGGATAAACCGGCCTACCGGGGTGATCCGCGAGTCATTGCGGCTGGCCTGGCGCACTTCATGGTCGTCATGCACGCGCATCGAGCGAAACTTCCACACCTTGATCACCTCGCCATTCCAGCCATGACGTTCCTGCTTGAAAATCACAGGGCCTGGCGAGGTGAGCTTGATCAGCAGGGCGAACAGCAACAGCACCGGGCTCAGCACGATGATCGCCAGCAAGGCGATGCTCTTGTCCAGCAGCGACTTGCTCAGGGCGGCGGTGGGGCGGCTGGTCAACGGGCTTTCATTGAGGAAAATCGCCGGCAGCCCATCCACTTCGGCCACGCAATGGTTGAGTAGCAGCATGTTATTGAGGTCGGGTACCCAGATCACATCCACGCTGATGTCCAGCAGGTTGAGGTACAACGCCTCGATGTGCGTGGCTTCCTGCAGCGAGTGGGTGATATAGAGCCGACGAATGCCGTGTTGCCGGATCAATTGCGGCAAGTGCGGCAGATCACCGAGTATCTGCGGCTGCGCGCCTTCGACCGCTTCGGCGTAGCAGCCGACCAAGCCCACCAATGGGGAGCGTTTTTGGCGAGAGAGGGTTCGGGCCAGGTCCACGGCAAGTTTTCCGTTTCCCACGATCAATGACTTTTGCCGCTCATGAAGTTGGCGGTGGTAATAGCGTGACAGGCTGTGCAAGGGGATATAACACAGGGCTAGTAACGGATAACTCAGTGCGGCCCACAGTAATAACGTTTCCAGTGGGAACAGTGTGCCTGCTTCGCAGGCTATGCCCACCGCAAATAATATGCCCACCGTCAACAGCCAACCCATGAACAGCCGTCCCAAGCCCACGGCATAATCATCTCTTTTGCTGTATACATCGCACAGGCTGTAGGCTGGGAGGGACGCCAGTATTGTAAAGGCGGCGAGCACTCGATAGTTGTGCTCAAGTTGGCCTGTCTTTAAAAATACCAACATAAACAACACTGCAACGACCAAGCCTGACGCAAGCGTCCATTGGCCCCAGAACGTCAGACCCTTGGGGGTCAGGTTGCGATGCATTCTAGTATTGTTCAGCATAGTTCTGCTCCCGGTGGCGACCACGCACGTAGTGGCAGGGTTTAATTAAGTTGCGGTATAAGCGCATTAAAACGACAGGCACGCGCAAGCGCGTACCCATGGATAGTAATGAACGGTCGGGGTCAGTGGCTGACGACTTATAACAAAGTGAGGAACATGCTGTTATCAAGAAGTGTGTTATAAATGGGCAGGTATAAGAGGGTGGTAATAGGTGGGGTGCGTGATAGGACCTGTATTTTTTATTATATTAACGGCGCGATGGGTTCAGCTCTAACGGCTTCTTGATTTTCTGCGTGAGGCAATAGCCACGGTTTCTGACCGCGCGGAATAGGCGTTCGCCATCATTGACCCGCTTGAACTTTTCCTGCAAACGACTGAGGCACATCTCCAAGCCTCGGTAGTGGTCCGGCTCGCGGCCTATATTACGGATCAACTCTTCCTTACTGACCACGCGTTCTTCGTGGTGCAGCATTTTTTTTATCAGCGCCGATTCGATGGTGGTCAACGAAATACGCAGGTCGCCTTTGACCAGTATTCGATCATGTTGGGTAAGCAGCCAGATGTCCTGGGGATATAGATGAGTACTTTCGGGTTTTTTGTCCGCAGGACGTGTGTGGGTATTAGGCGGGCCATCAGCGGTCTTGGGCGTTGGCATTCTTGACTCCTGCCGCATAGCGTCAAACGGCTGTGAAGGCAAGGTGAGGGTGTGCGTGGCCAGCGCATTCAAGTCGTAGTGGAACATTTCTGCATTGGGCGTAAAGTCCTGCAGTGCGATAGCGGGAAGTGTGGGGGGGAAAGCGTATTTTTTGAGAGAGCTCATAGTGTCTACCAAGATCGGAAAAAGGCAGGTTTTTATAAACGGTCGGCAGGTGAGTAATAGCCACCCTGAAAGTATTCGAATGGCAAATTTTTAGCCAACATTGCACTATCGAAAAACTCGACATTTTTGGCGATAAAGCGCACTCGGGTGGCATGGATCAATTCCAGCATGTGGTCGTAGAGCCGATCGAACAGACCGGAGCGGGTGTTCAGGCTAAGCCGAAGGGCCGAGTCCGGGAGGGGCATTTTGATGTAGTCGTACAGTTTCAGATCGGTTAAAAGGTCACCGGGTTTTGTATCGAGTGTGTAGTTGTCATAAGCCAAATTGATACAGTTCTGGTCTTTGAGTCTATACAGTTGGCGTACCATTGCCCTGCGTTCTACGGGCCCTGGCAGCGTGTCCAGCGGATTGTCGATACTGAGCGTAAAGGCATGCCCTTGTTTTTCCAGTGTCTGAGCCACGTGAAAAATGTCTTTTATCAGAGCTTCGTTCATTAACGCAGCCTGATCTATCTTCACAAGCCTATGACTGACAACTTGGGGTGTTTTGCGGCGCGGCAGGGTATGTTGCAGCGCTTGGCTATAGGCGCTGTCAAGTTGCACGCGATCCCCTGTGCCGGATACGGCGATTTCACTGCCCCACAATGCTTGGCTACGCTCGACGATGGCCTGTCGGGTTATCGTGAAGTGCACAACGTCTGCAGGGGATAGTTGTTCGCTATTCACGGTTCGGCCTCTCCTCGATGGGTTGGAAATGGTTGGTGTGGATAAGTCCTCGGCTGAGTTTGTAGCCATAGCCGCGAATGTTCTGGATGATGTTGTCACCGTAGTGCGCCTTGATTTTACTGCGCAGACGGCTGATAGACTTTTCCAGCGCTCTGGAGTCGTAATGCTTGGTATTAAGACCCATGACTTCGGCTATTTCATTGTGACTAAGGAGCCTGTTCTGCATGAGGGCTTCCAGTACCTTCATTTCAACAAAGGATATTTCCAGTTTTTTGCCTTCGCCAAAAAGACACATGCGATCTTGGTCGAGCATCAGACCGCAGCAATTGAGACGAGCGTTTTCACTTAGAAAAGCATCAAATAGGCTTAGTTTTTTTTCAGGAGAAGTTTCTACCACCTTGACACAATAATCAGCGCCGGCCAGGTAGTATTTTGTCTTGCTCAAGGTGGATGCAAACGTCACAACGACAAATATAGTACAGCCCGGGTTGTCGCTCCGAGTCTTTCTTATAATGTCCAGCGTTTGATTGAGGGCAGAGGGCGTATCGATTTCTATAATGACGGCATGGTAATGCCCGTGTTTTTCTTTGGCGTCAGTTAGTTGACAGTAGCAGCGTGTGTCGACTTTTAAATCATTCGGTACAGTCCGAGCTATCAACTGCCGAAAGTCCTCCGATTTCGATTGAGTCCGTGCAATAGCGAGGACATTGGAAAAATGCATAACCCACTCCCTTTTCTTGCATGCATGGCCGACAGTTCAATAGCTGCTAGCATTTAGATACTAATCGAATTGAATACGGTAAAAAGTGACAAATTTTAACATTTGTCGTGCTTTTTTCGGGGGGCGAGAAAGTTAAAGGGTTGTTGCGAGGGGGGGGTACCTGAACTTAAGCAATAGGCTAGTGCATACTTGGAATGTTCGCTAAGTATTTTAGTCCCAACGATTTTTACACGGTGCAAGGTTCAGTCTTGCCCGTTGCGGAGCGCAAGTCGTTAGAGGGCAGGCGTTCCAGGGAATGGTCTCTTCAGGCGTGCTCCTCTGCCCGCAATTGCCCACTCATGTCATCGCAACTCTGAGCCCAGTCCTTGAGCCATTGCGGCATCGGTGGTGAATCCTGCGCCAGGCCCAGTTCGCGCACAAACTCAGCGGGAGGCAGGGTGCCCTTGGCCGAGCGGAACAGTCCGCGCATCACGACCACGCCGACTACGCGGCCACGGCTGACAAAACGGTGTTCCATCAGGCTCCACTTGGAATCCCAGCCGAGCATGCGGGTGTGTACCTCGAACGCCTCGAACAGCTTTAATTCGCGTCGGAATTTACCCCAGGTGTCGCCGACGATGGGCAGCGCCTTGTGGCGTAACGCAACGCGAAAGGCCCCGGTGCGCAGGACGAAATCCATCCGTGCGACATCCGCCAGGGAAAAGTAGCGGCCGTTGGTGACATGTCGGTTTATGTCCAGGTCCAGCGGCCACACGCGCATGCGAACCACGGTGGTGGCGAGGCCATGTGCAGGTTTGCGCCATGGACGGCGGCACAGCATGTATAGCAAACGAAACCAGAGATTCATAAAAGAGGCCTGCCAGTTGATCCAGGCAGCACTGTAAGGACCTGGCGGTGATGGAGGTAGGTCCGTAAATGACATATTTACGGCGCAGTGCGCAGTTGGGTTATTCCCGGTTGAACAGACGAAAAAAAACCGGCTGATCAGGCCGGTTTGGGGTGCTCCGCGAACAGGGCGGGTCAGGCGCGGTTGTCCAGCAGACGATCGGCACCACCCTCAGCCAGACCACGTTCCTGCAGACGATCGGCGCCACCTTCAGCCAGACCACGTTCCTGCAGACGATCGGCGCCACCTTCGGCCAGACCACGTTCCTGCAGACGATCCGCACCGCCTTCGGCCAAGCCACGTTCCTGCAGACGATCGGCACCGCCTTCAGCGACACGGTTGCCTTGCAGGCGATCGGCCCCGCTTTCAGCAACACGACTTTCAATCAGGCGGTCCGCGCCACCTTCTGCAACAACCGGGTGGGCAAATGCGTTTGCAGCGAGTACCGAGAAAGCAAGGCTAAGCAAGATTTGGCGTTTCATGAGGGTGTGCTCCAAGTGTTTTAAGTAGGTGTTGCCGGGTATGGGTTTGATGTTACGCGTTGCATTTTTTAAGAGAACTTCATTGCGCTGATGGTGACTATCGACGTCAGCGATGGCCCATTTCGCGGGGCCATCACGGCGCACTTCATGGCATCTGCGGCAGTTCTTGAGGGCGCAGGTCGAACACCAACACCTCGGCATCGTCGCCGTGGCTGAGGCGGATCAGTTGTTCATCGCGAATGCGCGCACCGTCGCCTTCCTGCAAGCGTTGACCGTTGACTTCCACGCTGCCCCGGGCCACATGCAGGTACACATGGCGATTGGGCGGCAGGTCGAGGGTCGCGGCCTCATCACCGTTGAACAGCCCGGCATACACCCGCGCGTCCTGGCGTACGCTCAGCGAGCCGTCGGCGCCGTCCGGCGAGATGATCAGTTGCAGGCGCCCGCGTTTTTGCGCCTCGCTGAAGTGCTCCTGTTGATAACGCGGCTCGGCGCCGGCCACGGACGGCACGATCCAGATTTGCAGAAAGTGCACCCCACGGCTTTGGCTGTGGTTGAACTCGCTGTGGGCCACGCCGCTGCCGGCGCTCATCAGTTGCACATCGCCGGGGCGGATCACCGAGCCGGTGCCCAGGGTGTCCTTGTGTTCCAGGGCGCCTTCGAGCACATAAGAGAAGATCTCCATGTCGCGGTGCGGGTGTTGGCCGAAGCCTTTGCCGGCGGCGACGCGGTCATCGTTGATCACCAGCAGGTCGGAAAAGCCCTGTTCGGCAGGGTTCCAGTAGTTGGCGAACGAGAAGGTGTGGAACGACTTCAACCAACCGTGATTGGCGGCACCGCGTTCGGAAGCTTTGCGAAGGGTCAGCATGGTAGTGTCCTCAAGTGGGAGCGGGCTGCGACATGCAGGGCTCCGGCGTTGAGAAGAAGGTTAATGGTTGCTGATCGATTCATTAAGAAGCTGAAATCTGAATGACTGTCTCTATAGAGTTGACAGTCTGCGACGTGGCATAATGGCCGCCGCTTTCCTTCCCCGATGGACTTCTTTGCTATGAAAACCGTGGCCATGGCGCTGTTTCCGGACTTCCTCCTGCTCGACATGGCTGGGCCGCTCGAAGTGTTTTCCATTGCCAACCGCTACCTGCCCGCGGCCGCGCATTACCAGATCCTCATCATTGGCACCGAGCCCGGCCCGCTGCGCGCCTCCAACGGCGTGATGGTGCAGGCCGACCTGTTGCTGGAACAGGCCAACGGTGCCTATGACCTGCTGTTGGTGCCTGGCGGTCCGGGGGCCTATAACGAATGCCACCCCGATCTGCTGCCCTGGCTCAAGGCCGCCGTCCCACGGGCACGGCGCTTCGGCTCCATCTGTACCGGCGCTTTTGTGCTGGGCCATGCCGGTCTGCTCGACAATCACCGCGTCACCACCCACTGGCACTACACCGAGCGGCTGATCAAGGCGTTCCCCAAGGCCATCGTCGAGACGGATCGCATCTACCTGCAGGACGGACGCCTGATTACTTCGGGCGGGGTCACGGCGGGCATCGACCTGGCGTTATCCGTCGTTGCCCAGGACCACGGCAAGCAAGTCGCGGTGGACGTGGCCAAGGTGCTGCTGGTGGTGATGAAACGCCAGGGTGGCCAGGCCCAATTCAGCCCGATGACCGCCGCCGTGTCGCCCCAAGAGACCGCGATCACCCGTGTGCAGAACCATGTGCTGGCCCATCTGGAACAACCGTTCACCATCGAGTCCATGGCCGAGTTGGCCGGCATGAGCGCACGCCACTTTGCCCGTTTGTTCGCCAGGGAGGTGCAGATGACACCCATGGCCTTTTTGCAAGGCGCACGTATCGACCGTGCCCGGCAATTGTTGGAAAGCACCGACCTGCCGCTCAAGACCGTGGCTTTCCACGCAGGCTTCGGCAGTGTGCGGTATATGCGCTCTCTGTTCAGTGAAAAGCTTGGCCTCAACCCCACCCAATACCGACAACAGTTCAGTTAGCGACAGAATGTCCGTCTCGCGCACCCGATTGTCCGTGTCGCTCCCTGTGCCAGCATTGTCCTGTCACCGGTAGCTGGCAAGATAGCGTCAAGCCCACGGAATAGGATGCGCGGACGCCCAAGAACGGGCGTTTCAGCGCGATTGCAGCCATGAACAACTCCCAGGCAATTGACGCTGACGGCACGCTGCGTTTCGGTGTATACACCTTTCACCGCCAACAGCGGCTGGTCAGCAAGGCGGGCTGGCCGGTGCCCTTGGGCGGGCGGGCGCTGGATATCCTGGCGGTGTTGCTCGAAGTGCCTGGGCAATTTGTCAGCAAGGCCACCCTGATCGAACGGGTCTGGCCGTGCAGTGTGGTGGAGGAAGGCAATCTGCGCGTGCACATCGCCGCCCTGCGCCGCGCCCTTGGCGGGCAACGCTTCATTATCAACGAGCCCCAGCGCGGCTATTGCTTCGCCGCGCCGGTACACGGCCGCGTGCAGGCCGTGATACCGCCACACAACCTGACCGCACGGCTCAGCCCTGTCCTTGGTCGCGAAGAACTGTTGGGTGTGCTGGTACGGCGTCTGTCCGGGCAACGCCTGATGACCCTCACCGGTTGCGCCGGCGTGGGCAAGAGCACCCTGGCCCAGGCGCTGGCCGAGCGTGTGTTGCCGCGTTATCGCGACGGTGTGTGGTGGGTCGACCTGGCCACGGTGCACGCGCCGATTGCGATGTTGCAGCATCTGGCAACCGCGCTGCAACTGCCGCCCTGCGCCGATGCGACCGAACTGTGCCGCCAATTGTCCACGCGCCAGTTATTGCTGGTGCTCGACGGTGCCGACCTGCTGCTCGCGGCGTGTCGACATCTGTTGCGCGTACTGCGCGAAAACGCTCCCCAGGTCACGGTGTTGATCAGCAGTCGCGAAACCCTCCAGGCCCCCGGCGAATGGGTGCAACGCGTACCGCGCTTGGCAGTGCCGGCACCGTCGGCGTTGGGCAGTGTCGAGCAGGCATTGGCGTGCCCGGCGGTGCAGCTCTTCGTCGCGCGAGCGCGCGCCGGGCAGCAGGGGTTCGTGTTGAGGCCTCAGGACCTGGCGCCGCTGCGCGATATCTGTCGGCGGCTGGATGGGATTCCCTTGGCCCTGGAGCTGGCGGCCGCGCAAGTCCACGCGTTGGGCGTGCATGGCTTGCAGGCACAATTGCGTCGAGGCTTGCAGGTGCTGACACGGGGACGGCGCACGGCGGTGGAGCGTCATCAGTCGCTCACGGCGGCGCTGGATTGGAGCTACGAGCGCCTGAGCCTGCCGCAGCGCTGGCTGTTCCTGCAACTGGGCCTGTTCAAGATGGCGGTAACCTTGCCCACTTTGACCCAACTGGTGGCGGGCACTGAGCTTGAGCATGCCGACCTGGCGTATGTACTGGGGCGACTGGTGAACATGTCGCTGCTGGCGGTGGAGCCCGGCCTCGGTCCAGAACGTTATCGCTTGATGCATTGCGTGCGCAGCTATGCCTTGGCGCAACTGCGTGACCCGCAGCAGGTGGCACGTCTGCAGCAGGGTGACGGGCACTACCTGGGGCCGTTTTCAGGCCGGCCGTTTGTCCTGCAGCTCATCGAGCAGGCGGCGTACGCGGACTAGATCGCGGGTGGCAAAACCTTCGGTGTATCGCCCATGGACCGCACTCAACAGGTCGCGCGCCGGCTGCACGCGATCTTGGGTGCGCCACAGCCTTGCCAATGATTCCGCGCAGCGCAGCTCCCAGGCCAACGCGCCTTGTCGGTGCGCCAGCTCCATCGCCTCAAGCAACAGGGTCTGCGCGCCGCTCAGGTCATCCTGGCGCAGCCGTTGTTCCGCGTGCAGCCGCAGGACTTCCGGGGCGCACCAGCCCGCATCGCCATGGCGAGCGCGTTCCAATCCGGCCTCATCAACCTCATGCAGGCCCAACGTGATCAGGATGTCCTGGACCACTCCCAGACCCTGCAAGTCGCGGTGACCGAGGATGCCGGCGTAATGCCCGGCCCAGGTCTGGAACAATTGCACCGAATGCTTGTGGGCATGTTCGAGCAACAGCGCCTGTAAGGTTTGGGCCGCGGTGTCGTCGCCGTTGTAGCGCGCGATCACCACCCCGGCCAGGGCCAGGGTATAGCAGATGGACGTGCCGTGATTGATCTGCAGCGCCAGTTCCAGCGCCTGGTGGGTCGTGCGCCAGGCCTGCTCGGGAAAGCCTTGCAACCACAGGATCCGCGCCAACACCGTCAGCGACGCGACGTTCTGATCGTATTGCACGCCGATGCAGCGGCCAAACCGGTTGAGGTGGCCACTGTGGGCCATGCGCTGAATCACCTGCTCGGCGTTTTGCCGGGCCAGCACCTGATTGCCGCTGTAATGGTGCGCCAGCACGCGCAGACGCTGGGCGCTCAGGTCCAGCAGCGGATCGGTGCGCGGGGCCAGGCGCTCGAATTGCAGGCTCTGTTCCTGTGCCTGGCGATAGAGGCCGGCACACAGATTGACCGCCATATGCCCCGAGATTGCGCGCAACTGTCCGGAAAGGTCCTGGCGCTCATCGGCCAAGCGCCGAGCGTCGATAAACGCTGCGATGGTCTGCGCGGCGCCGCCCACGGCGTGATAGGACAGGCTGCCCAGCGCCAGCTGCAATTGCATTTTCAAGCGCATGCACGGTGCGTTCACCACGCCTATCAGCGCCAGCGCCTTGCCCACATACAAATCGTGCTCCCTGAGCAATGACAGCTCCTGCCACAAAGGCATCGCACTGACGGTCAGGCGGATCGCCAGCAGGTGACCGCCACCCTCGGCCAGGCCCCAGTCGAGCGCGGCGCGCACGTCTTCGCGCAACGGCGCGTAGCGGTCGAGCCACGGTTGGGTGGCGGTCTGTTGCCAATCCGCCTGGGCCTGCTCCATCAACGCCAGGCAGCGCGCCGCGTGGCGCTCGCGGGTGGCGTCCAGCTCATCGGCAACGCTGAGTTTTTCCAGGGCGTAGGTACGGGTGATGTCCAGCAGGCGATAGACCATCTCATCATCGGCGGCCTCCACATTGAGCAACGACTTGGCCACCAGTTGGGTGATCGAGCCCAGCACTTGGGCCGGCGCGATCTGCTCGCCGGCGATGACCGCCGCGGCGCTGGCCAGGCTGAACCCGCCGCGAAACACCGCAAGGCGGCGCAGGCAGATCTGCTCGCATTCAGTCAGCAGCTCAAAACTCCAGTCCAGGGTGGCGCGCAAGGTCTGGTGGCGGGGCAGGGCACTGCGTCGACCACGGGTCAGCAGGCGGAAGTTGTCTTCCATCTGCACCAGCAGCCCGGGCAGGCCGAAACGCTCGATCTGCGCCGCCACCAGTTCGATTGCCAGGGGAATACCGTCCAGGCGCTGGCAGATATCGATTGCCAGGGGCAGTTCGGCCTCGCCCAGTTCAAAGCTGTCCTGGTGGGACATGGCCCGTTCGATCAGCAATTGCAGGGCCGGGTAGCCCAGGGCCTGGGCGCGGTTGCCGGCGGCGGGTGGGCAGGCCAGCGGTTCCAGGCGCTGTACGTATTCACCCTCGGCCCGCAGGGCTTCGCGGCTGGTGGTCAGGATGTGCACCTCTGGCGCATGGCGCAGCAGGGTTTCACAGATCAGCGCAATGTCGTCCAGCAGGTGTTCGCAGTTGTCGATCACCAGCAGCAACTGGCGCTCGTGCAGGCTGCGGGCAAAGGTCACCAGCGGCGCGTGTTCGGTGTGGGTGAGGTCGAGCAGGCTGGCGAGGTAGGGCAGGATCATCGACGGCGTGCTGAGGGGCGCCAGGTCCAGCAGGCGAATGCCATCGCGGTAATTGCCGATCAGCACCTCCGCCACGCGCAACGCGACGGTGGTCTTGCCGATGCCGCCGGCGCCGGTCAGGGTAATGAAGCGTTGTGCGGGCAACTGCTGCACCAGGCTGTCGATCAGGGCCTGGCGGCCGATCATGCGGGTGCGCCGCAAGGGCAGGTTATGGCTCGGGCGTTGGGGTACGCCTTCGGTGGGTAGCGTCATCGGTTCGATGCTCAGTGGTGCCACAAAACTGTAGCCACGCTGGGCCACCGTGACGATATAGCGCTGCCCGGCCTGGCCGTCGCCCAACGCCTTGCGCAACGCCGCCATATGCACGCGCAGGTTGCCGTCTTCCACCACGCTTTTGGGCCACACCCTGGCGATCAGCTCCTGCTTGCTCACCACATTGCCGGCGTGTTCCAACAGGACCAGCAGGATATCCACCGCCCGTCGTCCCAGGCGCAACGGGCGACCGGCCTCCAGCACCAGGCGCTGGCGCGGATGGACGCGGTAGGGGCCGAAATGCACGGCCTGGTCGTTGAGGTCACTCATGGGTGGCCATGCTCTGGGAACGGGAGGTGACCAGCATAGGCCAGGAGCGCGCGGACCACTAGGCGGCAATCTCTTGAGGCTTGTTGCGTAATTGGTGATTTCGCCAGGTCATCGGGTTGACGCCTTCGCTGCGGGTGAACATGTGGCAGAAATGCGCCTGGTCGCAGAACCCGCACTCCAGGCTGATTTGCGTCAGGCTCAGGGACGATTGGGTGATCAACTCCTTGGCGCGCTGGATGCGCTGCTGGCGAATCCACTCCTGGGGCGACAGTCCGGTGGTGCATTTGAATGCGCGGGAAAAATGGCTGCGCGACAGGGCGCAGGCCTGGGCCAGGTCGGCGATGGCCAGGCTTTCGCCGAGATTGGCCAGGATCAGTTGCTTGGCGATGCGTTCGCGCCGGGGGCATAGGCCGCCGGTGGTGGGCAAGCGAGGGGCACAGTACTCAAGTCGGGCCATGACAGATATCCGCAGTCGATGGGAGCGTTCCCGGTGAATGGATCCAGTGTAGATGGCGCCAATCTTGTTGCCGGACCGTCCGGCTGACGAGTTAATCGTTGTTAATTTCGCCAGGTGCGGTGCTGGAAAAGACAGCACAGGCATGCAATCGCCGGCGCGTCATGCGTGCTTATCTGGCGACCTGATAACCGTTTGGATACCACCATGAACCGTAACGACCTGCGCCGCGTCGACATGAACCTGCTGGTGATTTTCGAAGCCTTGATGTTCGAGAAGAACCTGACCCGGGTCGCCGAAAAACTCTTCATGGGCCAACCAGCGGTGAGTGCGGCGTTAGGGCGCCTGCGTGATCTGTTCGATGACCCGTTGCTGTTGCGCAACGGGCGAGGCATGGAGCCCACGCCGCGTGCCGTGGCGATACTCAAGGAGCTGCAACCGGCCATGGACACCATTTCAGGCGCGGTCAGCCGCGCCAAGGATTTCGACCCCTCCACCAGTTGCGCGGTGTTCCGCATCGGCCTGTCCGACGACGCCGAGTTCGGCCTGTTCCCGCCATTGCTCAGTCAATTGCGTGAGGAAGCACCGGGCATCATCGTGGTGGTGCGCCGCGCCAATTACCTGTTGATGTCATCGCTGCTGGCCAGCGGCGAGATTTCGGTGGGGGTGAGCTACACCACTGAACTGCCGGCGAACGCCAAGCGCAAGAAGCTGCGCGATATCCCGTGCAAGGTCCTGCGTGGCGATGACGGCGTTGAACCGTTGACCCTGGACGATTACTGCGAGCGGCCACACGCAATGGTGTCATTCTCGGGCGACCTGAGCGGCAATATCGATCTCGACCTGGCGCGCATTGGCCGCGCGCGGCGAGTGGTGTTGGCGGTGCCGCAATTCAGCGGACTGCGGGCGTTGCTGGCGGGCACGCAGATCATCGCGACGGTGCCCGATTATGCGGCGTGTGCGTTGACCGAAGGCACGGCGTTGCGCGCCGAGGACCCGCCGTTCGCGATCGAGGCGGCGGAGTTGTCGATGGTGTGGAGCGGGGTGCATGACAACGACCCGGCGGAGCGGTGGTTGCGGGCGCGGATTTCGGAGCATATGGCAGGCGTGGTCTGATTGCGCAAATAGCCGCTGCTGCGGTCACTCACGGTGATCTTGGATCCGACCGATTCTGCGTATCGAGCGCGGTCAAATGTGGGAGGGGCGGTGCGACGATTCGACTTGCCCCATTGGCCCCCCCATCTTCCCCGGAATTGGCTATTTCTCCCGCCCCCACCGGTGACTAACCTAGCCACCAATCCCACCCTACCGGAGAAAGCACCATGCAACCGCGTACCGATTTCTACAGCGCTTCCCCTGATGCCATGAAAGCCATGCTCGCCCTGGAAGCCGCCGTCGGCAAACTGTCCATCGAGCTGCCCTTGTTGGAACTGATTCGCCTGCGTGTCTCGCAGATCAACGGCTGCGCCTTCTGCCTCGACATGCACACCGCCGATGCGCGCAAGGGTGGGGAAACCGAGCGCCGCCTGTACACCTTGTCGGCCTGGCGGGAGACGCCGTTTTTCACCCCACGTGAACGCGCCGCACTGGCCTGGGCCGAGAGCCTGACCCTGATCAGCCACACCCATGCACCGGACGAAGATTTCAATGCACTGGCCGCCGAGTTCAACGCCCAGGAGCAGATCGACCTGAGCGTGGCCATCGCCACTATCAACAGCTGGAACCGCTTGGCGGTGGGGTTTCGCAAAATGCCCAAGTAACCGATCAGAAGTTGACCGAGGCACTCAGGCGTGCCGTCAGCGGCGCGCCCTGGAACAGGTAATCATCGCCCATGTATTCGCCCGCGTCGCGCCAGTAGCGCTTGTCGAACAGATTGTCGACGCTCAGGCGAAATACCGTTTCATAACCGTCGATTTTGGTGGTGTAACGGCTGCCGACATTCACCACGGCATAATCCCCCACCTCCACATTGCCGCTGCGGTTGGCGTACTTCTTGGCGCTGTATTGCACGCCGCCCAGCACGGCCAGGCCGTTGAACCACGGCAGGGCATAGTCGGCGTACACACTGGCGCGCAGCTTGGGGACGTTGATCGCCTGGTGTTCTTCGTAGGCCGGCGTGCCGCTGCCGCTCACGCGGGCGCGAATCGCCGCCACGCTGGTGGCGATCTGCAGACGCTCGGTGGCCCAGCCGTTGGCCGACAGTTCCAGCCCGGTGTTTTTCTGTTCGCCCTGTTGCACATAGGTGAAGTTGCCGGCGCCATCCGGCTTGGCGTACTGGTAAGCCTGGCGCGTCTGGAACACGGCAGCGGCGAAGCTGATGCGGCGCCAGTCGTATTTGACCCCGGCTTCGATCTGCCGTGAGGTGGTCGGCGCCAGGGTGTCGTCCGCGTTGCTGGCGAACCATGGCGCGGTGCCGCCCAGGGACAGGCCCTTGCTGTAGCTGGTGTAGAGCGAGATGTTTTCCACGGGTTTGTAGATCAGCGAGGCCTGGGGCAGGAACACGTATTGCCGGGTGTGGCGGGCCTCGTCGCCGGTGCTGTCGAAGGCCTGTTCATCCAGGCGCACTTCGCGGCCGCCGAGCAGGGTTTGCCATTGCTCGTTGAAGCGGATGCGGTCGGTAACGAACAGGCCGTACTGGCGGCTGTCGAGGCTGCGGTGACTGGCGTTCAGCGGGACGTCGGTGGGCGCGAACGTCGGCGCATCGGCGTCGATGTTGCCGCTGCCGAGCCACTCGTTGACCGCCTTGCGCTTGTCGATCACCCGGCGAAATGCACTGGTGCCGAAGGTCAGTTCATGGCCTATGCCTGCGGTGTCGAACAGGCCGGTCATGGCGGCCTGGACTTCATCGTCACGGCGGGTGTCGTCGGGGCTGCGGTAGTCGTAGATGTCGTAATTGCCCTGCGGGGTGAAGGTGTTGCCGACACCGCTGGTGTCACCGCCCCAGGCAAACGCACTGTAATCATCGATCACCACCTTGCTGCGCGCGGCGCTGACACTGCCTTTCCACTGGTCACTGAAGCGATACTCGAAACTGCCGTTGAGGTTCAGCGAGTCGATGCCGACCTGTTTGGACCCGCTCTGATGGCCCAGCAGTTTTTTCGGCGAGGCGTCATGGGGCACTTCGGTGCCACCGAGCAATTGGTAGCCCGGTACCGAGCGCTGTTGTTTGTTCTGGTACTCGGCGTCGAGCTTCAGCACGGCGTCTGGGCTGATGTTCCAGTCGAAGGCCAGGGACACAAAGTCGCGCTGGCCGTTGGCGTGTTCCACGTAGGAATTGAGGTCTTCATGGGCTACGTTGGCGCGCAGGCCGAATTGCTGCTCGCTGCCAAACCAGCCGCCAACGTCAGTGGCGATATAGCCGCTGCCGCGATCATCGCTGGAGACCGTTACCGAGCGCACATCCTCCGGGCGTTTGGTTACGTAGTTGATCACGCCGCTGGGTTCGGAGATCCCGCTTTGCATGCCCGCCAGGCCCTTGAGCACTTCCACCTGCTGTTTGTTTTCCAGGGCGACGTTCTGTTCGCCAGTGATGGTGCGCCCGTTGATCTTGTAGCTGCTGGCCGCGTTCAGGGAGAACCCGCGCACCACGAAGTTCTCGTAGTAGCCAATCGGCGCGTAGCTGTCGCCCACCGACGCGTCGTTGCGCAGCACTTCGCTGAGCAGGCGCGCCTGCTGGTCCTTGATCAGTGCGGCGTTGAGCACGGTGATCGACGCCGGGGTATCCAGCAGTGGCGCCTCATTGAAGCCGCCGACGGAGGCGGTGTCCGTGCGATAACCCGATTCATCCTGGCCCTGGACGTTCACCACCGGCAGTTCGAGGCTTGCCGCGAGGCTGTTGCCGATCCCACCGCTGAGCAGCAGGCCGAGGGCCAAACGTGACGTGACGACAGGACGAAAACGCAAAACCATGGGAGCAGTGCCTTAAAGCGCGGGGGCGGGGGGCGCATAAGCTAGGCATTCGCGCGCACTTTTACAAGTTCGCCAGGATCATTTGGCCGAGATCACCGGGGCTTTGATCGTTCCCACGCAGAGCGTGGAAACGATCGTAATCGCCCTCAGTGTTTACCCGGCATGTCGATGCCCAGCTGATTGACGCGCCTGTACAGTGTTGCACGTGAAATCCCCAACGCCTGCGCCGTCGGCAACGGCTTCCAGCGGTGCCGAATCAACGCATCCAAGACCACCTGGCGTTCCGGGCTGACGCTCGGTTCAGCCGGCGCCTCGACCTGCTCGCCCCGCACCTCCACCGGTAAATCCGCCAGTTGCAGCGTACCGCCCTCACACACCGCGCAGGCATACGCCAACACATGGCGCAGTTGCCGCACATTGCCCGGCCAGGCATAACCCAGCAGTCGTTCCAGCGCGGCCTGGCCGATGCCCGGCGACACGCCGCTGGTACGCGCCTCCTGCTCCAGCAGCCGGTTGATCAACGCCAGTTTGTCGGTGCGCTCGCGCAAGGGCGGCAGGCAGAAACGCGCGCAGCCGAGGCGAAAGTACAGGTCTTCGCGAAAGCGCCCCTCGTTGACCAGCGCCGCCAGGTCGCGGTGGCTGGCGCAGATCACCTGGATATCCACGGTACGGGTCTTGGCCCCGCCCAGCGGCGCCACTTCACCCTCGGCCATCACCCGCAGCAAGCGCGTTTGCAAGGCCAGGGGCATGTCGCCGATTTCATCCAGGAACAATGTGCCGCCATCGGCCTGCACCAACAGGCCCGGCATGCCTTTGCTGGACGCGCCGGTAAAGGCCCCGGCCACGTAGCCGAACAGCTCGCTTTCGATCAGGTTTTCGGGAATCGCCGCGCAGTTCACCGCCACAAAAGGGCCGTCCCGCCGGGCGCTGCGCTCATGCAGTTGGCGGGCGAAGACTTCCTTGCCCGCGCCGGTTTCCCCCTGCACCAGCACCGGCAGGTTACGGTCCTTGACCCGCACGGCCAGGCGCAGATGCTCATCCACACGCGGGTCGACCTCGGTGTTCGGCAGTGCTCGTGCTTGCGCTCGCCGTGGCGTGTTGACCCGTACGTGCAGGGCTTGCGATTGCCCCCGCCAGCACAGTTGCCGGGTCGACTGGTCGGTGACCGCGCGCAACGCGTCCAGGTCGAACACCTCGCCGATATGCTCCGGCACTTGCCCAAAGCGCAGGCGCAGGGCCTGGCGCGCCTTGCTGTTCAAGGCCAGCAGGCGTCCGTCCTGGTCCCACGCCAGCAACAGGTCGGGCTGGCTGTCCACATAGCCCGGCGTGCTGTGCGCCTGCAGTACCCAGTGCTGGCGAGCGCTGTGCATGAAGAAGGCGTTTTCGATGGCCTGGGCACTCTGCGCCACCATCTGCCGCACCAGATGCTGGCTTCGCCGGTCATCCGGGGATTTGAGCGCCGAAGCGTCCATCACGCCCAACAGGTTGCCCTGCGGGTCGAAGATCGGCGCGGCGGAGCAGGTCAGGCCGATGAACGCCGCGCGAAAGTGGTCGCGCTTGTGCACGGTCACGGCGGCTTTGCTGGTGAGCACGGTGGCCACGCCGCAGGTGCCTTCTTCGGCTTCCGACCAGCAGGTGCCCAGGTACAGGCCGGCCTTGCGGCAGTCGCTGCGAATCGCCGTGTCCACGCGGTGGTCGATGGTCTGGCCCTGGGCGTCGGTGAGCATCACGCAGTAATCGGCTTGGCGCACACGGTGATGCAACTGGCCTACGGCTTCACTTGCAATGCGCATGAACAGTTCGGCGCGTTCGCGGCATTCCTTGAGCACAGGTTCGGTGAGGATGCGGGGCCCTTGCAGCGAGCCAGGGTCCAGGTGGTGTTGTTCCATGGAGCGGCGCCATGAATCGAAAATCAACGCCGGCACCGGCGCCTGAGGCAGGCGTTCGGCATTGCGGACCACGCGACTGACGCAGTCGACGTGCTCTCTGGAGTTCACGGCGAGCATAAGGCCTCCGGTTCTCGATCTTTGTTGTTATGCCCGCCATTAAGCGCCCATGGACGCACAGCGGCAAGCGCGCTCTGACCAGGGGCCGGGGGTGAGACGCAGCGTCTCACGGAGGCCGAGACGCAGCCGGCACGCTGCAATGGCCGGTCTCATTCTGCGCTGCGGCGACGCCTGCGTACAACCGCGCGGCACTGCTCTGGATCAACGCTTTGCCAGATTTTTCGGCGGTTTGGCACAGGCTGTGCTGAAGCGGTTACAGCTGGCCGCGGCCAGCCTTCTGTGTGTCGAGACAACCGGAGAACAACAAGATGTCCACTCACCTGTCCACCGATCAATTGCTGCATGCCTACACCGTGATGCGCACCATCCGTGATTTTGAAGAACGCCTGCACGTGGAATTCGCCACCGGCGAGATCCCCGGTTTCGTGCACTTGTATGCCGGCCAGGAAGCCAGCGCCGCCGGGGTCATGGCCCACCTCAATGACGAAGACTGTATCGCCTCCAACCACCGTGGCCACGGCCATTGCATCGCCAAGGGCGTGGACGTGTTCGGCATGATGGCCGAAATCTATGGCAAGAAAACCGGGGTATGCGGTGGCAAGGGCGGCTCCATGCATATCGCCGATCAGGAGAAGGGCATGCTCGGCGCCAACGGTATTGTCGGTGCTGGTGCACCGTTGGCCGCCGGGGCGGCGCTGGCCTCCAAGCTCAAGGGCAGCCAGGGCGTGGCCGTGGCCTTTTTCGGCGACGGTGGCTCCAACGAGGGCGCGGTGTTCGAGGCGATGAACCTGGCCGCGATCATGAAACTGCCGTGCCTGTTCGTCGCCGAGAACAACGGCTATGCCGAAGCGACCGGCTCCGGTTGGTCGGTGGCGTGCAAGGACATCGCCGAGCGCGCCGTGGGGTTCGGCATGCCTGGCGTCATTGTCGATGGCAACGACTTTTTCGCCGTGCACCAGGCGCTGGGCGTGGCGGTGGAGCGTGCGCGCAACGGCGAGGGGCCGACCCTGGTAGAGGTCAAGTTGAGCCGTTTCTACGGTCACTTCGAGGGCGATGCGCAAACCTATCGTGGCGTTGACGAAGTAAAAAACCTGCGTGAATCCCAGGATTGCCTGGTGCTGTTTCGCACGCGTTGCCAAGCCGAAGGTTGGCTCGACGCCGGGCAGTTCGAGCGCATCGACGGTGAGGTGGCCCAGTTGATCGAAGACGCCGTGCGCCTGGCCAAATCCGATCCCAAGCCCCAGGCCGCTGACTTGCTCAGTGACGTCTACGTCGCCTACCGCTCATAACAATAATCTTCGGAGAGAATTTCATGGCTCGCAAAATCAGCTATCAGCAGGCAATCAACGAAGCCCTGGCCCAGGAAATGCGCCGCGACCAGAGTGTGTTCATCATCGGCCAGGACGTGTCCGGCGGCACCGGTTCCCCCGGTGAGCAGGACGCCTGGGGCGGTGTACTCGGTGTGACCAAGGGCCTGTACCCGGAGTTTCCCGAGCGCGTACTCGATGCGCCGTTGTCCGAGGTCGGCTACGTCGGCATGGCCGTCGGCGCCGCGACCCGTGGCATGCGCCCGGTGTGCGAGTTGATGTTCGTCGACTTCATCGGCTGCTGCCTCGACCAGTTGCTCAACCAGGCCGCCAAGTTCCGCTACATGTTCGGCGGCAAGACCACCACGCCGTTGGTGATCCGCGCCATGTACGGTGCCGGGCTGCGCGCCGCCGCCCAGCATTCGCAGATGCTCACCTCGATGTGGACGCACATTCCCGGCCTCAAAGTGGTGTGCCCGGCCACGCCTTATGACGCCAAGGGCATGCTGATCCAGGCGATCCGCGACAACGACCCGGTGATCTTCCTCGAACACAAGATGCTCTATAGCCTCCAAGGCGAAGTGCCGCAAGAGCTCTACACCGTGCCGTTCGGCGAAGCCAACTTCGTGCGCGAAGGCCGTGACGTGACCCTGGTGACCTACGGGCGCATGGTGCATATCGCCCTGGAAGCCGCCGCGAACCTGGCGCGCCAAGGCATCGACTGCGAAGTGCTGGACCTGCGCACCACCAGCCCCCTGGACGAAGACAGCATCCTGGAAAGCGTGAAAAAAACCGGGCGCCTGGTGGTGATCGACGAGTCCAACCCGCGGTGCTCCATCGCCACCGACATCAGTGCGCTGGTGGCGCAGCAAGGCTTTGCGTTCCTGCGTGCGCCGATAGAGATGGTCACCGCGCCGCACACCCCGGTGCCGTTCTCCGATGCGCTGGAAGACCTGTACATCCCCAATGCCGCGAAGATCGAGGCCGCTGTGCTGAAGATTGCCGACAAGAGGACTGCCGCATGATCCATACCTTGACCATGCCCAAGTGGGGGCTGTCGATGACCGAAGGTCGCATCGACGTCTGGCTCAAGCAACCCGGTGACCGGGTGGAGAAGGGCGAGGAAGTGCTGGATGTGGAAACGGACAAGATCTCCAGCAGTGTCGAGGCGCCGTTCAGCGGCGTGTTGCGCCGGGTCTTGGCGTTGAGCGACGAGACCTTGCCGGTAGGCGCGCTGCTGGGGATCGTGGTGGAAGGCGAGGCCAGCGAGGAAGAGATCGATGCGGTGATCGAGGGTTTCAACGCCGGGTTTGTCTCAAGCAGCGCCGAGGCCGAAGCCACGGGGCCGAGTGCGCAAAAGGTCGAGGTGGGCGGGCGCTTGTTGCGCTATCTCGACCTGGGCGAGGGCGCTACGCCGTTGGTGCTGGTGCACGGGTTTGGCGGCGACTTGAACAACTGGCTGTTCAACCAACCGGCCCTGGCCGCCGAGCGCCGGGTGATCGCCCTGGACCTGCCGGGGCATGGCGAGTCGGGCAAACTTCTGCAAACGGGTGATGCCGAGGAATTGAGCCAGGCGGTGCTGGCGTTGCTCGATCACCTCCAGCTCGAGCGCGTGCACCTGGCCGGGCATTCCATGGGTGGGTTGGTCAGCCTGACGCTGGCCAGCCAGGCGCCGGAACGGGTCGCTTCATTGATCCTGATCGCCAGCGCCGGACTTGGGGTGGATATCAACGGCGACTATCTGCAAGGGTTCGCCGCCGCGAATAACCGCAACGCGCTCAAACCGCAACTGACCCAACTGTTCAGCGACCCGGCGCTGGTCACCCGGCAGATGCTGGAGGACATGCTCAAGTTCAAGCGGTTGGAAGGGGTGGATCAGGCGTTGAATCAGCTCAATGCCCAGTTGTTTGAAGGTGGGCGCCAGCGCCTGGTTTTGCGCAACGTGGTGGGGCGGCAACCGAGCCTGGTGATCTGGGGCGGTGACGATGCAATCATCCCGGCCGGACATGCCGAGGGGCTGCGGGCCCAGGTGGAAATCGTGCCGGGGCAGGGGCATATGGTGCAGTTGGAGGCGGCGGAGCACGTCAACCAACTGATCGCCACCTTCCTGAAAACCCAGCCTTGAAATGCGGCTAATGTGGGAGGGGCCCCTCCCACATTTTCAAAGTGAGCGCTTGAGGGTTTCGCTGGGCAGTTCCTTGAACAACGCGCGATAACTGTTGGAAAACCGCCCAAATGCCAGAACGACCAATTCATCGCCACCTCGGCCACGGTCGTTCCGGTACTGCTCAGCAACTCCCGCCGCGCGCCATTCAGGCGCCGCAAGCGCAACCACTGCGCCGGGCTCATCCCGGTGTAGGTCTTGAAACCCTGCTGCAACTGGCGCAAAGGCGCGCCGACAATCTGCGCCAGTTCCAGCAGGTTGACGGTTTCATCCGGCGCATCCGCCGCCCATTCGCCGATGCGCGCCATCAACTGGCGCTCGTCACTGCGCTTTTGCAATGCGCTGCGATCCAGGCCCACACAGGCGTTGTCGAGGATGAACAGGCAGTCGTCGAGCAGTTGCCGGGTGAGGCAAACCGGGTCGACGACCGTGGACAAGCGCGTCAGCGTGCCACTGAGCCAGCGGCTGAACAGCGCGTTCTGCTGGCAGGTCAGCGGGGCCATGAACAGGCCTTCCAGCCGGCTCATATCCAGGCCGTGGCGCTGTACGAATTGCGGCCCGAATACCACGGCCACTTCCCGGTAGTTTTCCGGCGTGATCCAGGTGTTGCGGCTCTCACCATTGAGCAGATACAGCGCGTTGTCGCTGCCATCGAAACAGAATGCCAGCGAGCCCGGCGGCGCATTGAAATGCTGCTCGACGCGGGTGTTCATGCACTCTTCGTACACCTGCACCCCCTGCAGGTCGAGGTAACGGATGCGTCCGGCAAAATGCCCAGGCGACATCTGTTGGTACTGCTGTACCCAGCCGGGTGTCGCCCTGCATTGGGCGGCCACATCACCGGTGGCGAAGGCCTGTACGCGCAAAGCGGTTGCCTGTGTCATGGAAAATCCGTGCGCACTCTATTGGTGCGTTGTGCTGCGTGCAAAGTGGATAGATGCCGTTTGTAAGCTGGCCCAAGATAGACCTCAATGCGCCGCAAGTACAAGCCGGCGGCGCATCCATCCCATGACGAGGTCCTTATGAACGCCCCCTTCGATCAGCTGTCCGCCTGGCTGAAAGAACACAAGATTACCGAAGTCGAATGCGTGATCAGTGACTTGACTGGCATCGCACGCGGCAAGATTGCGCCCACCAACAAGTTCCTGCATGAGCGAGGCATGCGCCTGCCGGAAAGTGTGTTGCTGCAAACGGTGACCGGGGACTTTGTCGACGACGACATCTACTACGACCTGCTCGACCCGGCGGATATCGACATGGTCTGCCGCCCCGTGTCCAACGCCACCTATGTGGTGCCCTGGGCCATCGAGCCTACCGCGATTGTGATCCACGACACCTTCGACAAGCAGGGCAACCCCATCGAGCTGTCGCCGCGCAACGTGCTGAAAAAAGTCCTGCGGCTGTATAGCGAGCAGGGCTGGCAGCCGACTGTCGCGCCGGAAATGGAGTTCTACCTGACCCAACGCTGCGAAGACCCGGACCTGCCGCTGAAAACCCCGGTGGGCCGCTCCGGTCGCGCCGAGACGGGGCGCCAGTCGTTTTCCATCGATGCCGCCAACGAATTCGACCCGCTGTTCGAAGACGTCTACGACTGGTGCGAAGCCCAGGGCCTGGACCTCGATACGCTGATCCACGAAGACGGCCCGGCGCAGATGGAAATCAACTTCCGCCACGGCGACGCGCTCGACCTGGCCGACCAGATCACGGTGTTCAAACGCACCCTGCGCGAAGCCGCGCTCAAGCACAACGTGGCCGCCACCTTCATGGCCAAACCGGTGGCCGACGAGCCGGGCAGCGCCATGCACCTGCACCAGAGCGTGGTCGACAGCGCCACCGGCAAACCGGTGTTTGTCGACGCCGACGGCAAGATGAGCGAGCTGTTTTTGCATCACATCGGCGGCTTGCAAAAATACATTCCCACGCTGCTGCCGATGTTTGCGCCCAACGTGAACTCGTTCCGGCGTTTTCTGCCCGACACCTCGGCGCCGGTCAACGTTGAGTGGGGCGAAGAAAACCGCACCGTCGGCCTGCGCGTGCCCACGTCCAGCCCCGATGCCATGCGTGTGGAGAACCGTCTGCCGGGCGCGGATGCCAACCCGTACCTGGCGATTGCGGCGAGTTTGCTGTGCGGCTATCTGGGCATGATCGAGCGGATCGAACCCAGCGCGCCGGTGGAAGGCCGCGCCTACGAGCGTCGCAACCTGCGCCTGCCGTTGACCCTCGAAGACGCGCTGGCGCGCATGGAGGCGTGCGACACGGTCAAGCAGTACCTGGGCGACAAGTTCGTGCGTGGCTATGTCGCGGTCAAGCGTGCCGAGCACGAGAATTTCAAGCGGGTGATCAGTTCCTGGGAGCGGGAGTTCCTGCTGCTAAGCGTCTAAAAAACCAATAAAGGGGTGTCGACATGCGTCTTGTGAACAAGCTTCTCCCGCTGGCCCTGGTGGCCGCTTTCAGCAGCACCAGCGAAGCGGCACCAACGGTGAGCGTCTACAACTGGACCGATTACATCGGCGAGACCACCTTGGCCGATTTCCAGGCCAAGACCGGGATCAAGGTGATCTATGACGTGTTCGATTCCAACGAAACCCTGGAGGGCAAGTTGCTGGCGGGCCGCACCGGGTATGACGTGGTGGTGCCGTCCAACCACTTCCTGGCGCGTCAGGTGAAGGCCGGGGCGTTCCTCAAGCTCGACCGGGCGCAGTTGCCCAACTTCAAGAACCTCGATCCAAAACTGCTCGCGCTGCTGGAGAAGAACGACCCCGGCAACGCGCACTCGGTACCGTACCTGTGGGGCACCAATGGCATCGGCTATAACGTCGACAAGGTCAAGCAGGTGCTGGGCATCGACCATATCGACTCGTGGGCGGTGCTGTTCGAGCCGCAGAACATCAAGAAGCTCAACCAGTGTGGTGTGGCGTTTCTCGACTCGGCGGACGAGCTGTTCCCGGCGATCCTCAACTACATGGGCAAGGACCCGCGCAGTGAGGACCCCAAGGATTACCAGGAAGCTGAAGCCAAGCTGTTGACGCTGCGGCCGTACATCACCTATTTCCATTCGTCCAAATACATTTCGGACCTGGCCAACGGCAATATCTGCGTGGCCTTCGGCTATTCCGGCGATGTCTTCCAGGCGGCCAACCGCGCCAAGGAAGCCAAGAACGGGGTGAACATCGCTTATTCGATTCCCAAGGAAGGCTCCAACCTGTGGTTCGACCTGTTGGCGATTCCCGCCGACGCCGGCAACCTCAAACAGGCCCACGCGTTCATCAACTACCTGCTCGACCCCGAGGTGATCGCCAAGGTCAGCGCCTCGGTGGGGTACGCCAACGCCAACCCGGCGGCCAAGGCCTTCATGGACCCGGAACTGGTGAACAACCCTGAGGTGTATCCGCCGCAGGCAGTGCTCGACAAACTCTATATCTCTACCACGCCGACACCGGCGACCATGCGCCTGATGACTCGCGCCTGGAGCACAGTGAAGACCCACAAATGATGCAGTCCAACGACCACGTCCGGTCCTATTACCGGGCCACGGCCAATGCCATGCCCGAGCGCCCGTCACTGACCGCTGACCTGAGCGCCGATGTGTGCGTGGTCGGCGCGGGTTTTACCGGGATCAACACCGCCATCGAACTGGCCCAGCGCGGGCTCTCGGTGATTGTGCTGGAGGCACGGCGTGTCGGCTGGGGCGCCAGCGGACGCAATGGCGGGCAGTTGATCCGCGGCATCGGCCACGATGTGTCGGGGTTTGCCAAGTATGTTGGCGAGGAGGGCGTGGGTTATTTGCAGCGCGCGGGGATCGAGTCGGTAGCGCTGGTGGGCGAGCGCATTCGTGAACATGGGATCGACTGTGATCTGCGTTGGGGGTTTTGTGAGTTGGCCAATACACCCGCGCAATTTGCCGCGTTCAAAGACGAGCAGGAAAGCCTGGCGGCCCTGGGGTACGTCCATGAAACCCGGCTGGTCGGGCCACAGGATATGCAACAGGTGGTGGCGGCCGATATCTATGCCGGTGGCTTGGTGGACATGGGCTCCGGGCACTTGCACCCGTTGAACCTGGTCATGGGCGAGGCGCAGGTGGCCGAGTCCCTTGGGGTGCGGATTTTCGAACACACCGAAGTGCTGGAACTGATCCACGGCGACAGCGTGCAGGTGCGCTGCGCCGGCGGCACGGTGCGCGCCGCCCACCTGGTACTGGCCTGCAATGCGCACCTGGAAGCGCTGGAACCACGGTTGAACGGCAAGGTGCTGCCGGCGGGCAGTTACATCATCGCCACCGAGCCCTTGTCGGTGGAACGGGCCAGTCAATTGATTGCGCAAAACCTGGCGCTGTGCGACCAGAAAGTCGGCCTGGATTACTACCGTCTCAGCGCCGACCGGCGCCTGTTGTTCGGTGGCGCCTGCCATTATTCGGGGCGCGATCCGGCGGACATCGCCGCGTACATGCAGCCCAAACTGCTCAAGGTGTTTCCGCAATTGGCCGACACCGCCATCGAGTTCCAGTGGGGCGGCAAGATCGGCATCACCGCAAATCGCTTTCCCCAGGTGGGGCGGTTGAAGCAATACCCGAACGTGTTTTACGCCCAGGGCTATTCCGGACACGGCCTGAACGTGACCCATTGGTGCGCACGGCTGCTGGCCGAGGCGATTCACGCCGGTCACAGCCCGGGCCTGGATATCTTCAGCCAGGTGCCGCACATGACCTTTCCCGGCGGCAAGGCGCTGCGTTCGCCGCTGCTCGCGTTGGGCATGTTGTGGTATCGGTTGCGGGAGTTGATGCATTGAAGCGCCAGCCATGGCAGGCTGGCTGACGTTTTCCCAAGATTTTTGGAGAGTTATCGTGCCAACAGCATCAGCAATCATTGAAATCCCAGTATCGGCCGATCAGGTCTGGCAATTGGTCGGCGGCTTCAACAGCCTGCCGGATTGGTTGCCGCTGATCGCCAAGAGCGAGCCAGGTGAGGGCGGTCGCGTGCGTCACCTGACCACTGCCGACGGCGGTGTGATCGTCGAGCGCTTGCAGACCTTTGACAATGTGGCGCGCACCTACAGCTACACCATCGAAGAGTCGCCGTTTCCGGTGAGTGCGTACCTGGCGACGTTGCAGGTCGAGGCGTTGACGGACGCGTCGGCGAAGGTGACGTGGTCCGGTGTGTTCACCCCATCGGCGGGCACCACGGAGGCGGCGGTGGAAGAGTTGTTCGCCGGTGTTTACAAGGGTGGGGTTGAGGCGTTGCGGGCGAATTTCTGACCTTGCCCGAAAGGCTCTGGAGGTCCGATGTGGGAGGGGGCTTGCTCCCCATAGCAGAGGTTCAGTCACAGCAGTATTGACTGATCTTGCGCTATCGGGAGCAAGCTCCCTTCCACATTTAGGGCTGTGGTGTTCTCAGGCTTCAGGCATCAACTGCTGGCGGCACTCCAGCACCAACCGTGCTCCGCCTTGCTCGCTGCTGCCCACCTCCAGCTTGAACCCATGCAGGTTGATGATCGCCGCCACGATCGACAAGCCCAAGCCGAACCCGCCTTGCTGGTCGCCTTCATCCACGCGGTAAAACCGTTGGAACACCGCCGCACGTTCCGCCACCGGGATGCCCGGCCCGGAGTCGTGCACTTCGATGCGGGTGCTGCCGGTATCATTGAGCCCACGCAAAATCACCGTGCCCCCCGGCGGGCTGAACTTGATCGAATTGCTCAGCAGATTGGACAGGGCTTCGAACAGCAGCGCGCGGTCGCCGGTGATCCAGGGCAGGGACTCCGGCGTCTCCAGTACCAGCTGCAGCTCGCCTTCCTCGGCCAACGGCAGGTAAAAGTCATGCAGCTCGCGCAGCAGCGGCAGCGGGTCCATCACCAGAAAACCCGAGCGGCGCTGGTGGTCTTCCAGTTCCGAGATTCTGAGCAGGCCACGAAAGCGCGCCATCAGGGTGTCGGTCTCGGCGATGGCGTCGTCCAGTTGCAGGGCATGGGGCGACTCGGTATCGGCCTGTTGCTTGATCCGGTAGAGGTGTGCCCGCAGGCGGGTGAGCGGGGTGCGCAGGTCGTGGGCGATGTTGTCGCACACGCCCTTGACCTCGTTCATCAGCTTTTCGATGCGGTCGAGCATGGCGTTGACGATGGCCGCGAGCATGTCCAGTTCGTCACGCCGGTTCGACAGCGGCAGACGGTGGGTGAGGTCGCCGGCGACGATGGCTTCGGCGCTGGCCTGGATCCCGCGGATACGCCGCAACGGCCGGCGACGCAGCAAATGCCAGCCGGCGGCGCCGGGGATAATGGTCAGCGACAATGCCCACAGCAGCGCATGCCAGATGATACGCGTCACGCCGAACAGCGAACCGTTGGCGCGCACCAGCACCAGCCAGCGGCCGTCGTCGGTGTGGGTGGCCACGGCGTCGCAGCTGTCCTTGGGCAGTTTGGGGTCGTCGGAATCGACGCAGTTGGCCAGCGCGTGGATCTTGCCGTCCAGGGGCAGGTCGGGCGGGATCGCGCGGATCGGCCCGCTTAACGGGTGGAATTGTTCGTCGAACAGGCCGTAGGCATCCACGCCTTTCATGTCGAAGGTCATGCTGGTGGTCAGCGCTTCCACCAGTTCTTCGCCGTCGAAGCGTTGGAACAGGTGCTGGCGCTGCAGCAGCGAATGGCGCGACAGGTCGCCCAGGTAACCGGACACCTCGTAATACAGCACCCCCATCAGGATGCAGCTCCAGGCCACGAACAGCGAACTGTACAGCGCCAGCAAGCGGCTGCTGGACGAACGCCAGCCCTTAGAGGGGTTCAGCAATGACATAACCGGAGCCTCGTACCGTGCGAATCAGCGGCGTGAGGCCCGGTGGGTCGATCTTCTTGCGCAAACGACCGATGTGCACGTCGATCAGGTTGGTGCCGGGGTCGAAGTGATAGCCCCAGACTTCCTCGAAGATCATCATCCGCGACAGGATCTGCCCGGTGTTGCGCATCAGGAATTCGAGCAATTTGTATTCAGTGGGCAGCAAGGTCAGGGGCTGATCGGCGCGGCTGGCTTCGCGGCTGATCAGGTTCAGTTCCAGGTCGGCCACGCGCAGCGCGGTCTCGAACTCCTTGACCGTGCTTTTGCGCCGCAGCAGTACTTCGACGCGGGCGGCCATTTCATCGGAGGCGAACGGCTTGGTGAGGTAGTCATCACCGCCGGCGCGCAGGCCGCGCACGCGCTCGTCCACATCGGAGAGGGCGCTGATCATCAGGATCGGCGTCGACACGCCAATGGTGCGCAAGGTGGTGACGATGGCCAAGCCATCGAGTTCGGGCAGCATGCGGTCGAGGGTGATCAGGTCGTAATCACCACTCACCGCACGGACCAGGCCCTCGCGGCCGTTGTCCACCCAATCTACGTCCAGTCCATGGCTACTGAGCTCGGCGACGATCTCGCGAGCCGTTACGGCGTCATCCTCGATGGTCAAAATGCGGGTCATAGGATTACCTGGTGAGCGATTCGCACTAGAAGTACGCGTATTTTGCCAAGAAATAGCTGAACGCTTCCTAAATAAAACTTCATGTGTTCAGGGGTAACTCGGTTTTTATGGCGGACACCCTCAATCAGAGCGGTGTCCGGGGCGAGATTGCATTACGCCCGCCCAAAACCGTGGTTTCTTGCAACTTGCATGGGTTGGGTAAGTTCAATTTAGTTAAGTGACTGAAATCTAAGTATTTTTATTTGTTTTGTGACTGGCATGGTGCCTGCAATTTTGAGACGCGTACCGTCTTTTTCCTGCCAGGAGCACAACAACAATGATCACAACCACATCCACACTGCAAGCGTCGAGCACGCACTCCGGGGTTTCCTGGGGGGCGATCTTTGCCGGGGCCGCCGCGGCGGCTGCATTGTCCCTGATCCTGGTATTGCTGGGCTTCGGCCTGGGCTTTTCGGCCGTGTCGCCGTGGGCCAACAGCGGTATCAGCGCCAAGGGGCTGGGTATTTCCACGATTGTCTGGCTGGCATTCACTCAGATCGTCGCTTCAGGCCTGGGCGGTTATATCGCCGGTCGCCTGCGCGTGAAGTGGGCCAACATGCATGGCGATGAAGTGTACTTTCGCGACACCGCCCACGGCTTTCTGGCCTGGGCGGTCGCCACGCTGGTAACGGCGACCCTGGTGGTCGGTTCGGTCAGCAGCGCGGTGGGCGGCGGCGTGCAGGCCGGCGCCAGTGTGGTATCGGGTGCGGCACAGGCGGCCGGTACGGCGGCGCAAGGCGTGAAGGGCGATGACTATGGCTACTACGTCGACAGCCTGTTCCGCGATGACCGTCCCGTGGCCGTCAGCGACGACGCCGCACACGGCATGGTTGCACGCATTTTCACCCGCACCCTGAGCAACGACGGCCAACTCGCCGCCGAAGACCGCGCCTACCTGGCCCAGTTGATCAGTCAGCGCACCAACCTCAGCCAGGCCGACGCCGAGGCGCGTATCGACAAGGTCTACGGTGACGCGCGCAAAGCGGTTGAAGACGCCAAGCTTAAAGCCAGGCAAGCCGCTGATACGGCTGCCAAAGTCGCTGCCTATACCTCGCTGTGGACCTTTGTCGCACTGCTGATCGGCGCCTTCTTTGCCAGCTTCGCCGCGACCTTTGGTGGCCGTCGCCGCGATGCCGTGGTGTACGTCGAAACCGAAACCTACGTTCGTTAATTCAAGGTCCATCATTCAAGGAGAGCATCATGCGTTCATTACTTCTGTGGTTCCTCGGCGTGCCGATCCCGGTGATCATCCTGATTGCGATCTTCATGCATTGATTCCGGGCTGAGCTCGGTCACAGGGGAGGGGGCTTGCTCCCTCCCACCTGTTATCTGCGGTGTGTCCGGTAATCAGTCGTCGAATCCGACCTGTTCGTGAATCTCATCCACCTTCAACTCCAACCGGTACGCCACCGCTATGAATAACGCCTGGCACAGGCACAAGGTGGCGCTCAACGAGCGGAAAGCAAACGACGACCCTTCATTTACCAGCAGCACCGCGTTCGCCCGCTTGGCCAGGGGCGACAGGTTGCTGTCGGTGATGATCAGGGTCTTGGCCTGGTGGTGCTGGGCGATGCGCAGGCAGTGCTGGGTCTCCTTGCCGTAGGGCGTAAAGCTGATGGCGATCACCAAGTCATTGGCGCGCACGCTGCGCATCTGCTCGCGGTAGCTGCCGCCCAGCCCCGAGATCAGGTGGATGCGTTTGTTGGTGTGCTGCAGGTTGTAGACCAGGTAGTCCGCCACCGCAAAGGAGCGGCGTACGCCGACCACGTAGATGTTGTCGGCGTTGACCACCAAGTCCACGGCTTTCTCGAAGGCCACGTCATCCAGTTCCAGCCCCAGGCGCTCGATGCCCGAGAGTGTGGCATTGACGCACTCTCGCGCCAGGTCGCCGCCGCTGGCCTTTTGCGATTTGTTGGCGATCATGCTGCGGATGCGTTGCTGGTAGTTCTGTACCGGCGTGGTCTTGTGGGTGTAGGCCTCGCGAAACAACGCCTGCATCTCACTGAACCCACTGAACCCGAAACGCTGGGAGAACCGCACGATGGCCGAGGGGTGCACTTCGCATTCACGGGCGATGTCGCTGATGCGGTCGACCATGATCCGGTCGCTTTGCTGGCTCATGTAGCTGGCGATGCGTTTGAGTTGGCGGGGCAGGCTTTCGTATTCGTCGGTGATCAGCTGCAACAGGCGTTCGGCATTGATCGGAGGGCTGGCGGGGGGGGCTTCCAGGGTGGTCTCGGGATCGGTGCGGGACATGGGCAATCCTTCTGGCGTGTTCGTCTGATGCGCTGATGGGTGGCGCAAGTCTACAGGGTAGGCGTAAAAAAATACCCCGGCATCACGGCCCCCGTGGCCTGCTGAAACGATGCACGGTGGCTGGCGTGCCATTATGCCGGCTTATTGGAAAAAATATTCCACTAAAAATAATTCTGGAATAAATATTGATTGGTGTCGCTGAACGTTCTAGTCTGCTCCCCACCAAGAGCGTTTGCCGTCGCCACGGCGGCACAACGCAGGCTGATAAAAATAACAGGAGCCAGCATGGGCCAGACTCGTTTTGCCAGTGGGCGTCAATTGGATCTGATTTGCCTCGGGCGCCTGGGCGTCGACCTCTACGCACAGCAAGTGGGTGCGCGGCTTGAGGACGTATCCAGCTTCGCCAAGTACCTCGGCGGATCGTCCGCCAACATCGCCTTCGGCACCGCGCGGCTGGGGCTCAAGTCGGCGATGCTCAGCCGTGTGGGCGACGACCACATGGGGCGTTTCCTGGTCGAATCCCTGGCCCGCGAAGGCTGCGACGTCAGCGGTATCAAGGTCGACCCGGAACGTCTCACCGCGCTGGTGTTGCTGGGCCTCAAGGACCGCGAAACCTTCCCCCTGGTGTTCTACCGCGAAAACTGCGCCGACATGGCGCTGCGTGCCGAGGACATCAGCGAAGCCTTCATTGCCTCCAGC
>NZ_JAQQPT010000022.1:0-125190 GCF_036688725.1 Pseudomonas lactucae
GGGTGGACGAAGGGGATCGAACCCTCGACAACGGGAGTCACAATCCCGTGCTCTACCAACTGAGCTACGCCCACCATCTAGCGCTACTTGTGCCAAAGCTGCCTAATGGCGCACCCGGCAGGACTCGAACCTGCGACCATCCGCTTAGAAGGCGGATGCTCTATCCAGCTGAGCTACGGGCGCCTTATTAATCTGTACTCTTTGAGGATTACAAACTAAGTGCTTTCCAGCCTTGCAAAATAACCATTCTGCTCGACCTTCTTAACCAGTGCTAGGCTGTGCCCGACAAGTGCGACGAATAGTATAGAGGGCCTCGAAACCCGTCAAATCTTTTTTGAAAAAAATTCATTTTATTTAAGGGGTTAGGCCAATTTGCAGACCAAGCGCCTTTGCCCTCACGTCATGGCGTGCGAGAATGCGCGCACTTTTCTTCCCCCTCTCGATGGTTAATCACGCGTAATGACTGCACAACTTATCGACGGCAAATCAATCGCCGCCAGCCTGCGCCAGCAGATCGCCAAACGAGTCACCGAGCGCAGCCAGCAAGGCCTGCGCACGCCTGGCCTCGCGGTGATCCTGGTCGGCAGCGATCCTGCCTCTCAGGTTTATGTCTCGCACAAGCGTAAAGACTGTGAAGAGGTTGGCTTTATTTCCAAGGCCTACGACTTGCCTGCCGACACCACCCAGCAGGCCCTGGCCGACCTGATCGACAGCCTCAATGATGATCCGGCGATGGACGGTATCCTCCTGCAACTGCCGCTGCCCGAGCACCTGGACGCGTCCAAGCTGCTGGAGCGCATCCGCCCGGACAAAGACGTCGACGGCTTCCACCCCTACAACGTCGGTCGTCTGGCCCAGCGTATTCCGCTGCTGCGCCCCTGCACGCCGAAAGGCATCATGACCCTGCTGGAAAGCACCGGTGTCGACCTGTACGGCCTAGACGCCGTGATCGTCGGCGCGTCCAACATCGTCGGTCGCCCGATGGCCATGGAACTGCTGCTGGCCGGCTGCACCGTGACCGTCACCCACCGTTTCACCAAGGATCTGGCCGGCCACGTCGGCCGCGCCGACCTGGTGGTGGTAGCAGCCGGCAAGCCGGGCCTGGTCAAGGGTGAATGGATCAAGGACGGCGCCATCGTCATCGACGTGGGCATCAACCGTCAGGCAGACGGCAAGCTGGTTGGCGATGTGGTGTACGAAACCGCCCTGCCCCGCGCCGGCTGGATCACTCCGGTGCCGGGCGGCGTTGGCCCGATGACCCGTGCCTGCCTGCTGGAAAACACGCTGTACGCCGCAGAGACTCTGCACGGTTAATAACCAGGCGTACTTAAAAAGCCCTGCCTTAGCGCAGGGCTTTTTATTGCCCGCCAGAAACTTGTTTTTTCTTAGTTTTTAAGCACTTTCGTCTGGATATAGAAGAACATTCGACAGTTTCTGATCCATACTCCTAAAATGTAACGTCATTTTTCACAAAATCCGTTTTCCAACGGTATTCATTACTTTTTTAGCGAGTTCATCCGCGTGAAAATTCGTCTTTCCATTGTCAGCCTGTTTTTTGCGTTCACCGGCACCTTTGCGCACGCCGCCGAATCCACCCTGGCGCCGCGTGATCCCTCCAAGCTGCAAATCGCGTCCGGCAGCGCCATGCTGGTCGACCTGCAGACCAACAAAGTCATCTACGCCAGCAACCCCGACGTGGTGGTGCCGATTGCATCGGTGAGCAAATTGATGACCGGCCTTATCGTGCTTGAGGCCAAGCAGAACATGGATGAGTACATCGACATCAACATCACCGACACCCCAGAGATGAAAGGTGTGTTCTCCCGCGTGAAAATCGGCAGCCAGATGCCGCGCAAGGAAATGCTGCTGATCGCCCTGATGTCCTCGGAAAACCGCGCCGCCGCGAGCCTGGCGCACCACTATCCAGGCGGCTACGCAGCGTTCATCGCAGCCATGAACGCCAAGGCCAAGGCCCTGGGCATGACCAGCACCCACTACGTCGAGCCTACCGGCCTGTCGATTCATAACGTGTCGACCGCCCGCGACCTGAGCAAGCTGCTGGCCTATGCACGCAAGTTTCCGATGCTCAGCCAACTGAGCACCACCAAGGAAAAGACCGTTTCGTTCCGCAAACCCAATTACACCCTGGGTTTCTCCAACACCGATCACCTGATCAACCGCGCCAACTGGGACATCAAGCTGACCAAGACCGGCTTTACCAACCAGGCCGGCCATTGCCTGGTGCTGGTGACCAGCATGGGTAATCGCCCGGTGTCGCTGGTGATCCTCGATGCGTTCGGCAAGTTCACCCACTTTGCCGATGCCAGCCGTATTCGCAGCTGGGTCGAAACCGGCAAGGGCGGTTCGGTGCCGGATGTGGCATTGCGCTACAAGGCCGACAAGAACCTTAAAAGCCGTCCGAATACAGCGGAAGTTCGTCGCTGACCGACACACCTATTGAACCCAACAGGTCCAATGTCAGCGGGAGGGAGCTTGCTCCCTCCCATATTCTCATTTGTGTTCCGCCAGCACCTTGAGCGCCTGCGCCGCCGCCCGCTCCTGCCCGGCCTGGGCCGTCGCATTCGCCGCCTCGCGCCAGCGCTGCGCATCCACATTCGCCGGCAACTGGCTCGGCCGCTGGGTAAGAATCGCCCAGTGTCCGGCGCTCGCCCACTTCGATTCAAAGTCGCTGAAGCTCATCAACAAACGCCGGTCCATGCCCGAGCGCAACAGCACCGTGCTTTTCTGTTGGTTGAAACCCACCACGACCACGTAGCGCGCGTCAGACCACAGCCCACCGCCCAGACGCGCCATCACCGGATAACCCGCCGCCACTTGCGCCAGTACCGCCGTCAGTTTGGCGTCCAGCGGGTACACCATCAGCCCGTATTCACGCGCCAGCACCTGCATGTTGCGCTCCAGGTCCGCTTCGCCGCCCGGTAAACGCAGCGGTTTATCCAGCAAGCCCGGTGTCATCACAATGCCTTGTTGCGACAGCATGCTGGCCAAAGCCGTAGGACCGCTCTGATAAGCCTCGCTACGAAAGGTCGGCACGCCGTTGAGTTCGACGCGTTCAGGCAGGCCGGGCAGTTTCGAAGGGTGCCCGGAACAGGCGGCAAGCCCCAGGGTGCAGGCCAGCAATAGGGAAGTTGTAACGTTCGACCGTAACCGCAATTTTTTACTCTCTATGATCAACTGCCGGTAAGGGCCCTGATCATAGGACGCTCCGTCACGCGGGTATAGCCCAAAGCCATGGTTCGCCGTGCGGCATAGAGCAAACAAGTTGGACGAACACGACCATTGGTCAATAGCAGGCAACCGTCAGGTAGCTAGACTGTCCATTGAGAAGACTGTGTGTGCCCCGTGCGGGGCGAAAGGAGGCCCGAATGAGCCTTGTAACGACGATCATGATGTTGATCCTGGGCTGGCTGGCGGTCGCCGGCGCCATGTTGTGGGGGGTGTTGCGCATTACCCGTCGGCACCATCACCCCCACGTCAAATCCGCCAAGCCGCATAAGGCGACGGCGCACCATGCCTAGCCAGGCATGCAATTGAAGTCCTGCGTCGCCGCAACTTCCTTGCCGTGGCCATCCTTCAAGGTTGCGCGCACGGTGGTGCCCAAGCTGGATTCTTCCAGGGTGTAGTGCTCACCCGCCTTGAAGTGCTTGTACTCGACGCGGCCCTGGCAATCCTGCTGGTTGTCGTCACCGGGTTCCTCCTCAAACAACGTCACGTCCAACCGATGATCGCCCGGCGGCACTTCAAAGAAGCGCCCGTCATCCACGCGCTTGCCATCCAAGCGTTCGGCCATCAGGTCGTTCGGCGCTTCCTCCTTTAAACCAATCCAGGCTTCGCTCGGGTCCGCCTTGGGAATCGGGCCGGCGCACGCCGACAGCAGCAGGACGGCACCGAGTGCGGGAATCAACAACAAGGGTTTAAGTGACATGGCAGGGCTCCAAAAAGACGATGTGTCCGATGGGCGACAAGCTTGGCGAGCGGTCCTGTGTAGAACAAATGAATACCTATGAAACGTTCTTCAGCCTTGACCTAAATGTTCCTTCACCTGGCTGAAAGGTGCGTGTTAGGTGGGTCGGGCAAGACTGCCGGGGTTTGCAATCCTGCTTTTTCCGGAGATCACGCATGCTCGGGCTGGTAAAGACCGCACTGCAAAAGCCTTACACGTTTATCGTGCTGGCTATATTCATCTGCATCGTCGGGCCGATGGCGGCCCTGCGTACCCCCACTGACGTTTTCCCCGATATCGGCATCCCCGTGGTCGCCGTGGTGTGGCAGTACAACGGCCTGTCCCCGGATGCCATGGCCGGTCGGGTGATCTACACCTACGAACGCTCCCTGAGCACCACCGTCAACGACATCGAACACATCGAATCGCAATCGCTGCCCGGCATGGGCATCGTCAAGATCTTCTTCCAGCCCGGCGTGGACATCCGCACCGCCAACGCCCAAGTGACCGCCGTGTCACAAACCGTGCTCAAACAGATGCCGCCGGGCATCACGCCGCCGCTGATCCTCAACTACAGCGCGTCCACGGTACCGATCCTGCAAATGGCGTTTTCCAGCCCCAGCCTGTCGGAAGCCAAAATCCGCGACCTGGTGCAAAACAACATCCGCCTGCCCCTCAGCGCCCTGCCCGGCCTGGCCATGCCCACCCCCATGGGCGGCAAACAGCGCCAGATCACCCTCGACCTCGACCCCCAGGCGCTGGCCGCCAAAGGCTTGTCGGCACAAGACGTGGGTAATGCCCTGGCGTTGCAGAACCAGATCATCCCGGTGGGCACCGCCAAACTCGGCCCCAACGAATACACGATCCTGCTCAACAACAGCCCCAAGGCCATCGATGAGCTCAACGACCTGCCGATAAAAACCGTCGACGGCGCCCTGATCACGATCGGCCAAGTGGCCCATGTGCGTGACGGCTCACCGCCACAAACCAACATTGTGCGCGTCGATGGCCACCGCGCCGTGCTGATGCCGGCGTTGAAAAACGGCAGCATTTCCACCCTGTCGATCATCGACGGCATTCGCCAGATGCTGCCGCGCATCGACGAAACTCTGCCGCCATCGCTGAAGACCTCGCTGCTGGGCGATGCCTCGGTGTTCGTCAAGCAATCGGTGGGCAGCGTGGCCCAGGAAGGCATCATCGCCGCGCTGCTGACCAGTGCGATGATCCTGCTGTTCCTCGGCAGTTGGCGCTCCACCCTGATCATCGCCGCGTCGATTCCGCTGGCGGTGCTGTCGGCCATTGCACTGCTGGCGGCCACCGGGCAAACCCTCAACGTGATGACGCTCGGTGGGCTGGCGTTGGCCGTGGGGATCCTGGTGGATGACGCCACGGTGACGATCGAAAACATCAACTGGCACCTGGAACAAGGCAAGGCGGTGAAGACCGCAATCCTCGACGGCGCCGCGCAGATCGTCGGCCCGGCGTTCGTCTCGCTGCTGTGTATCTGCATCGTGTTCGTGCCGATGTTCCTCCTGCAAGGCATCGCCGGTTACCTGTTCCGGCCGATGGCGCTGGCGGTGATCTTTGCCATGGCCAGCTCGTTCGTTCTCTCGCGTACCTTGGTGCCGACGCTGGCGATGTTCCTGCTCAAGCCGCATATACCCGAGCAAGGCGCAGGTCATCACCCGGAAGATGCATTCATCAACCACCATGAGGGTGAGCAGCACAACAAACCGCGTAACCCCGCGCTGCAAGCGGTGCTGAATTTTCAGCAGGGCTTCGAGCGCCATTTCTCGAATATCCGCGATACCTATCACGGCCTGCTCACCCTGGCGCTGGGCCAGCGCCGCCGCTTTATCATCGGTTTCCTGGCCTGCGTCCTCGCCTCGTTCGTGTTGCTGCCGAGCCTGGGCCAGGACTTTTTCCCGGCCACTGACGCGGGCGCACTGGCCCTCCACGTTCGCCTGCCGCTGGGCACACGCATCGAAGAAAGCGCCGCCGCTTTCGACCGCATCGAAGCGCGGATTCGCGAGGTCATCCCCGCCGACGAGCTGGACACCATCGTCGACAACATCGGCATCCCGCTCAGCGGCATCGACATGGCCTACAGCAGCAGCGGGACTATCGGCCCGCAGGATGGCGACATCCAGGTCACGCTGAAAAAGGCTCATGCTCCGACAGCCGACTATGTGAAAAAACTGCGTGAAGCCCTGCCGCAAAGTTTCCCCGGCAGCCACTTCGCGTTCCTGCCCGCCGACATCAGCAGCCAGATCCTCAATTTCGGCGCACCGGCCCCGCTGGACGTGAAGATCTCCGGGCGCAACGACGCCGAAAACCGTGCGTACGCCGTCGAACTTGAACGCCGTCTGCAACACGTACCGGGCATCGCCGACCTGCGTATCCAGCAGTCCACCGGCTACCCGTCCCTGCAAGTGAATGTCGACCGCCTGCGCGCCGAAGGCCTGGGCATCACCGAGCGTGACGTGACCAACAGCATGGTGGCCTCGCTGGCCGGCAGCTCCCAGGTCGCACCGACGTTCTGGCTCAACCCGGCCAACGGCGTGTCCTATTCGATCGTCGCCGCCACCCCGCAATACCGCCTCGACAGCCTGCCGTCGCTGGAAGCCTTGCCGGTCACCGGCGCCGATGGCCAATCGCAGATCCTCGGCGGTGTGGCCAGCATCTCTCGGGTACAAAGCCCGGCGGTGGTTACCCACTACAACATCGAACCGACCCTGGACCTGTACGCCAACGTGCAAGGCCGCGACCTCGGCGGCGTGGCCCGCGACGTGCAAAAGGTGCTGGATGACACCGCGCACCTGCGCCCCAAAGGCGCGACGATCAGCCTGCACGGGCAGATCGATGCACTGCATGAAGCGTTCAGCGGCCTGAGCCTGGGCCTGCTCGGCGCGGTGGTGCTGATCTACCTGCTGATCGTGGTCAACTTCCAGTCGTGGGTCGACCCGTTCGTGATCATCACGGCATTGCCGGCCGCGCTGGCGGGGATCGTATGGATGCTGTTCCTCAGCGGTACCTCGTTGTCGGTGCCCGCCCTGACCGGCGCGATCCTGTGCATGGGCGTGGCCACCGCCAACTCGATCCTGGTGGTGAGCTTTTGCCGCGAACGCCTGGCCGAACATGGCGATGCGCTCAAGGCCGCGCTGGAAGCCGGCTACACGCGCTTTCGCCCGGTGTGCATGACCGCCCTGGCGATGATCATCGGCATGTTGCCGCTGGCCTTGTCCGAGGAACAAAACGCGCCGTTGGGTCGTGCGGTGATCGGTGGCCTCATCTTCGCCACCGTCGCCACCTTATTGTTTGTTCCCGTGGTCTTCAGCCTGGTCCACGGTCGTCACCCTACTCGCGCAGTTGTTGGAGAAACCCCACATGTCGTCTGATCACACCCCCTCGCGCAAGCGCCTGATGCTCCTGGGTATCGGTGGCCTGACCCTCGCCGCCCTGCTGGTCGCCAACGGCCTGCACGCCCGCACCTTGCACGAACAATCCGTCACTGCCTGGACCGAAACCGCAGCCGTGCCCCAGGTAATGGTATTCCAACCCAAACAGAACGCCGCCGGCGATACCCTGCGCTTGCCCGCGCACCTCGAGGCCTGGAGCAAGGCGCCGATTCATGCACGAGTCAGCGGCTACCTCAAGGATTGGAAAGTCGACATCGGCAGCCCGGTCAACGCCGGGCAAATCCTCGCCGAAATCGACAGCCCGGACCTGGACCAACAGCTTGCACAAACACATGCAAGGCTGGTGCAGGAACAGGACAATGCGCGCCTGGCGCAAACCACCGCCACGCGTTGGCAGAACCTGGTGGCCAGCCATTCGGTATCGCGCCAGGAAGCCGATGAAAAAACTTCCAACGCCGCAGCCGCCAAAGCCAACGCCGAAGCCGCCGCGGCCGACTTCGCGCGGCTCTCGGCACTGGAAAGCTACAAGACGATTCGTGCGCCGTTCGCCGGCACCATCACCGCGCGCAACACCGATATCGGTCAGTTGATCAAGGCCGATACCGACAGCGATCCGGAGCTGTTCAACATTGCCGACACCCACCAGTTGCGCCTGTACGTGCCGGTGCCGCAGAACTACGCGGCGGTGATCCACCCCGGCCTGGAAGCCGAGCTGACCGTGCCCGAACACCCCGGCGAGCATTTCAAGGCGCGCCTGATCGGCGACTCCACCGCCATCGACCGCCGCTCCGGCACACTGCTCGCGCAGTTCGTGGTCGACAACCCCAGCGGTGAGTTGCTGCCCGGTGATTACGCCGAAGCCACCCTGCCGATCCCCGCCGACACCCACGGCGTGAGCATTCCGGCCAGCGCCTTGATCTTCCGCGCCCAGGGCACCCAGGTTGCGGTGTTGGATGCGCAGAATCATGTGCACCTGCAAACCATCCACATCGGCCTGGACCTGGGCGAACGCCTGGTGATCGACCAAGGTTTGAAACCCGCCGACCGTATTGTCGACAACCCGCCCGACGCCCTGCGCGAAGGCGATCCGGTGCAACTGGCCGACGCCTCGGGAGGTGCGCATGCGCCCAAGGCTTAAACCTCTCGCGGCGCTAGTGCTGCTGGCGCTGCAAGGCTGCTCGATGGCGCCGGCCTATACAGCGCCGTCGGTTGAACTGCCCGCGAGCTATCGCGAACAGACCAGCGATGGGCCATGGCACAGCTCGCAACCGTCCGACTCACTGGCGCCCGCATGGTGGACGCTCTACAACGATTCACGTCTCGACAGCCTGCAACAGCAATTGCTCAAGGCCAACCCGGACTTGGCGGCGGCACTCGCGCACTTCGACGCCTCACAGGCCTACGCCAGCCAGCTGCATGCAGGGTTGTTCGCGCAAATCACCGCCAGCGCGCAGCCACTGCGCCAGCGCCAATCGGACTCGCGGCCGTTGCGCGGCACCACCCAGCCGTCGGTGTACAACAGCAACACCGCCGGTTTTTCATTGAGTTACGACCTGGACCTGTGGGGCAAAATCCGCAACCAGGTGGCGGCCGGCGATGCCCAGGCGCAAGCGAGCGCCGATGACCTGGCGGTGGCGCGCTTGAGCCTGCAACACCAATTGGCGAGTTTGTATGTGCAGCTCAATGGGTTGGACGCGCAGAGCCGAATCCTGAGCCGTTCGCTGGAGGATTTCAGCCAGGCGTTGCAACTGACCCGTAGTCGGTACGAGGGCCAGATCGCGTCGGAACTGGACCTGACCCGTGCACAAAATCAACTGGCCGAAGCCAAGGCGCAGCTGGATGAAGTGCAGGGGCAACGCAACCTCACCGAACACGCCATCGGCGAATTGGTGGGCGTGGCGGTCAGTGATTTTTCATTGCCGCCAAGCCAGGGGTTGATGGTGTTGCCGGGCATTCCTTCACAACTGCCAAGCCAGCTGCTGCAACGTCGCCCGGATATCGCAGCGGCGGAGCGACGCGTGTTTGCCGCCAACGCCACGATCGGCGTGGCCAAGGCCGCATGGTTCCCGGATTTCAGCTTGACCGGCTTGATCGGCGGGCAGACGCAGGGCGTGGGCAACCTGCTGTCCGCCGGCAATCGGTACTGGGCGCTGGGGCCGCTGATGAATCTGCCGATCTTCGACGGCGGGCGCCTGAGCGCCAATGAACGCCAGGCCAGGGCCGAGTTTGAAGAAGCGTCGGCGCAGTACCGCAGCCAGGTGTTGAAGGCCGTGCGCGAGGTGGAAGACAACCTGGCGCAACTGCGCGATTTGCAGCAGGAAGCACAGGACGAGCAAGCAGCGGCGGATGCGGCGCAGCACACCCAGGCATTGGCGATGAACAGCTATCAAGCGGGCGCAGTGAGCTACCTGGACGTGGTGACGGCGCAGACGGCGGCATTACAGGCGCAGAGGACACTGCAGGCGGTGCAGACGCGGCAGTTGCAGGCGAGTGTGGGGTTGATCACCGCACTCGGCGGCGGCTGGCAGCCGGGGGCCTGACATCTAACGACGCTGTGATTGAAACACCGCCATCGGGGGCAAGCCCCCTGTGCCAGACACACCTTGCATGAACACCGCTGATCCAGTGTGGGAGGGGCTTGCTCCCTCCCACATTTTTACTGCATTTCAGGCCGCGAGTTTGCCGCTGGCGATGGCTGCCGATGCAGCAACCATCGCACGCAACAACACCGCGCACCCCGCCGCCAGGTCATCCGGGTTGGCATTCTCGATTTCGTTATGGCTGATGCCGCCTTCACACGGCACGAAAATCATCCCCGCCGGGCCCAGCTCGGCGACGAAGATCGCGTCGTGCCCCGCCCCGCTGACGATGTCCATGTTCGACAAGCCCAAGCCATTCGCTGCATTCCGCACGGCGTCCACGCAGCCTTTGTCGAAGTAAAGCGGCGGAAAATCGGCGGTGGGTTCCATCTCGAAGCTCAACCCATGCTTGGCACAGGTGTCGTCGATCACCTTGCGCACCTGGGCGATCATCGAATCCAACCGCGCCGGTTCCAGGTGACGGAAATCCAGGGTCATGCGCACCTCACCGGGAATCACATTGCGTGAACCGGGGTACGCCTGCAGGCAACCGACCGTGCCGCACGCATGGGGCTGATGCCCCAACGCCGCCGCATTCACTGCCGCAACCACCGCCGCCGCGCCTACCAGGGCGTCCTTGCGCAAGTGCATCGGCGTCGGCCCGGCATGGGCTTCGACGCCGCGCAGTTTCAGGTCGAACCATTTTTGCCCGAGCGCGCCGAGCACCACGCCGATGGTTTTTTTCTCATCCTCAAGAATCGGCCCTTGTTCGATATGCGCTTCGAAATACGCACCGACTTTATGCCCACTGACAGGCCGCGTCCCCGCATAGCCAATCGCATTCAGTGCCTCACCCACGCTGACACCGTCCACATCCCTCTTGGCCAAGGTGTCCGCCAATGTGAATTTCTCGGCAAATACCCCTGATCCCATCATGCACGGCGGAAAACGCGACCCCTCTTCGTTGGTCCACACCACCACTTCCAATGGCGCCTCGGTTTCGATCTTAAGATCATTCAGGGTGCGCAGCACTTCCACGCCGGCCAGTACACCAAAACACCCGTCGAACTTGCCGCCGGTGGGCTGGGTGTCGATATGGCTGCCGGTCATCACCGGCGGCAGATCGGGATTGCGCCCCGGACGGCGCGCAAAAATATTGCCGATGCCATCCACCGTCACGGTGCAGCCGGCCGCCTCGCACCACTGCACAAACAGATCGCGGGCCTTGCGGTCCAGATCGGTGAGCGCCAGGCGGCACACACCGCCCTTGGGCGTGGCACCGAGTGTGGCCAGGTCCATCAGCGACTGCCACAAGCGGTCGCGGTTGACGTGCGGGTGGCTCGATTGCAGAACGTCGAGGGCAGCGTTCATGGGGGATCTCCTCAGGCTACATTTTTTATGGATAGACTTCGATTCCACTTTTTTACAACGGCGATTTGGCGGCGACCGGACTGACTCCACGCTTGGCATTCAACCCGTAATACAACACCCCACCCAACGCCGAACCGGTAAACCAGCCATAGCTGTAGAACCAACTGAACACATCGCTGCCCAGCGACAGCAAGGTCAGCACCACCGGCACGCCAAAGGCGATAAAGCCCGTCCAGTTCCACGCCGGGTACACGTCGTCGCGGTAAAGACCGGCCAGGTCCAGTTGCTGTTTGCGGGTGATGAAGTAGTCCACCACCATGATCCCGGCAATCGGTCCCAGCAGGCTCGAATAGCCCAGCAACCAATTGGAATACACCGTCTCCAGGCTCACATCGGAGACGATCAGCCCGAGTTTTTTCAGCAGTTCATGCCCCATCAACACCAGCCCCACCAACCCGGTGAGGATCACCGCCGTGGTGCGGTTGATCAGCTTGGGCGCGATGTTCTGGAAGTCGTTGGTGGGCGAGACGATGTTCGCTGCCGTGTTGGTGGACAACGTGGCCACAATGATCAGCGCCATGGCCACGGCCACCCATACCGGGCTCTGGATATGCCCGATCAGGGTCACCGGGTCGGACACGCTCACGCCCACCAGTTTCACCGACGCGGCGGTCATTACCACGCCGAGGGCGGCGAACAGGAACATGGTCAGCGGCAAGCCGAAAATCTGCCCGAGGATCTGGTCCTTCTGGCTTTTGGCGTAACGGCTGAAGTCGGGAATGTTCAGCGACAGGGTGGCCCAGAACCCCACCATTGCGGTAAGGCCGGCCATGAAGTAACCGGTGAGGCTCGCGCCTTCGGGACGCTTGGGCGGGATCGCCATCAGTTCGCTGAGCGACACACTGGGCATCGCCCACACCAACAGGCCAATGCCCACCGCCACCAGCAACGGCGCCGACAGGGTTTCCAAGCGCTTGATCGATTCGGCGCCACGCAGCACCACCCACAAATTGAGCGTCCAGAAAATCATGAAACCGATCACTTCCCCGGTACCGCCAAGGGCCTTCCATCCCTCGAAAATCGACCCAAGGAACAGGTGAATCGCCAGCCCGCCAAACATCGTCTGGATGCCAAACCAGCCACACGCCACCAGCGCCCGAATCAAACACGGCACGTTGGAGCCGAGAATGCCGAACGATGAACGCAACAACACCGGAAATGGAATGCCGTACTTGGTGCCCGGGAAGGCGTTGAGTGTCAGCGGGATCAGCACGACGATATTGGCCAGCAAGATCGCCATCAGCGCCTCGCCCACCGACAACCCGAAATACGCAGTGAGCACCCCGCCCAGCGTGTACGTCGGCACGCAGATCGACATGCCAACCCACAGCGCGGTGATGTGCCACTTGTTCCAGGTGCGTTCGTGCACCTTGGTCGGTGCCATGTCGTGGTTGTAGCGAGGGCTGTCGAGGACGTCGGGGCCGGCGTCGAGTTCGTACAGGCCGTTGCGTTCAATGACTTGCGATCTGTTCTGTTGCATGGCTGCTCCACGGTTTTTTCGAATTATTTTTTGCTCACCTGCGGGGTTAACGCAGCTGGCCGGAGTACCTCGTAAACAACATGACATCACGGGACCGGCCAGTCGGCATCGCACTCAATAACCGTGCCGAAAACCACCAGCGCACCCGCACCGCTTATATAACGTGCTGATATCCATCAGCTTTCCGATCACACCTTGGGAACTTGCAACGTCACTCAGGCTGGATGACGTGGAAGTTGCCCGAACTGTCAGGACTCAATCTGGTGCAACACAATTATTTTTATTTCCTACTGCCGTCAAGCGGCATATCTCAAGCACCTGATTTGCAATAAGAAATGTTGCTCATATTGGGAACCTGTCAAGTGCGTCAAAATGGTGAACGCACGCCGCATTTTGGTGATTTTTATTTTTTATGTTTATAAATCAATAAGTTAATACATGAATAAGCTTATAAAAAATCTTCTTGCCCAATCTAAAAACTCGGGCTAGTTTCTATTCCTGTCACCGATGACAGGAATTAATCCACTCATCGGCAAGCCACATCAAAACACTTAGAACTGGCATAAGCCGGTCAAGCCTGTGAGGAACTCGACATGTCGCTGTTGATCCGTGGCGCCACCGTTATTACCCATGATGAAAGTTACCGCGCCGATGTTTTATGCGCGGGCGGTCTGATTCGCGCCATCGGCACGGACCTGGATATTCCCGCCGGCACCGAAGTACTCGATGGCAGCGGCCAATACCTGATGCCCGGCGGCATCGACCCCCATACCCACATGCAACTGCCCTTCATGGGCACCGTGGCCAGCGAAGACTTTTTCAGTGGCACGGCGGCGGGTTTGGCGGGGGGCACCACCTCGATCATCGACTTCGTGATTCCCAACCCGCAGCAATCGCTGATGGAAGCCTTTCACCAATGGCGTGGCTGGGCCGAAAAGTCCGCGGCCGACTACGGCTTTCACGTGGCGATCACCTGGTGGAGCGAGCAAGTGCGCGAGGAAATGGCCGAGCTGGTCAGCCATCACGGCGTCAACAGTTTCAAGCATTTCATGGCCTACAAGAACGCGATCATGGCGGCGGACGACACCCTGGTCGCCAGCTTCGAACGCTGCCTGGAACTGGGCGCGGTGCCCACCGTGCATGCGGAAAACGGCGAGCTGGTGTACCACCTGCAACGCAAGCTGATGGCCCAGGGCATCACCGGGCCGGAAGCGCATCCGCTGTCGCGCCCGTCCCAGGTAGAAGGCGAAGCAGCCAGCCGCGCGATCCGTATCGCCGAGACCCTCGGCACACCGTTGTACCTGGTGCATGTGTCCACCAAAGAGGCGCTGGATGAGATCACCTACGCCCGCGCCAAGGGCCAGCCGGTGTACGGCGAAGTGCTCGCCGGCCACCTGCTGCTGGACGACAGCGTCTACCAGCACCCCGACTGGCAAACCGCCGCCGGCTACGTGATGAGCCCACCGTTCCGCCCGCGCGGGCACCAGGAGGCGCTGTGGCATGGCCTGCAAGCGGGCAACCTGCACACCACCGCCACCGACCACTGCTGCTTCTGCGCCGAGCAAAAAGCCGCCGGGCGTGACGATTTCAGCAAGATCCCCAACGGCACCGCCGGTATCGAAGACCGCATGGCGCTGCTGTGGCACGAAGGGGTCAACAGCGGGCGTCTGTCGATGCAGGAATTCGTCGCACTCACCTCCACCAATACCGCGAAAATCTTCAACCTCTACCCACGCAAAGGCGCCATCCGCGTGGGGGCCGATGCCGACCTGGTGCTGTGGGACCCCGAAGGTACGCGGACCATCTCCGCCAAGACCCACCACCAGCAAGTCGATTTCAACATCTTCGAAGGCAAGACCGTGCGCGGCGTACCCAGCCATACCATCAGCCAGGGCAAACTCGTGTGGGCCGACGGCGACCTGCGCGCCGAGCACGGGGCCGGGCGCTATGTGGAGCGGCCGGCGTACCCGCCGGTGTTCGAGCAGTTGAGCAAGCGGGCGGAGCATTCCAGGCCCACTGCGGTGAAACGATGAGACCGCTATCGGAAGCAATTACAGGCAACACAAAAACCAATGCCCATCAGAGGCAGCACCTCAATAACCGTGAGGCCACCACCGTGATCCAGACCCTGACGCACCTCCCCCACCCCCGTGAAGATGGCGCAACCCTCGCCGGCCATTTCACCGACCTGGCGCCCCCACTCAACGCCCGCCAGGCCCAACTGGAAGCCTCGCGCTGCCTGTATTGCTACGACGCACCGTGCGTGAATGCGTGCCCCAGCGAGATCGACATCCCTTCGTTCATCCGCAACATCCACACCGAAAACGTGCAGGGCGCGGCGCAGAAAATCCTCTCGGCCAATATCCTCGGCGGCAGTTGCGCACGGGTGTGCCCCACCGAGATCCTTTGCCAACAGGCGTGCGTGCGCAACAACGCCGAAGAGTGCGCTCCGGTGCTGATTGGCCTGCTGCAACGTTACGCCATCGACAACGCGCACTTTGGCGAACACCCCTTCCAACGCGCCGCGCCGACCGGCAAGCGCATCGCCGTGGTCGGTGCCGGCCCCGCCGGTCTGGCTTGCGCTCATCGCGCCGCCTTGCACGGCCACGACGTGGTGATTTTCGAAGCACGGGAAAAGGCCGGCGGCCTGAATGAATACGGGATCGCCAAGTACAAGCTGGTGGACGACTTCGCCCAGAAGGAGCTGGAGTTCCTGCTGCAAATCGGCGGCATCGACATTCGCCACGGCCAGCGCCTGGGTGACAACCTCACCCTGAGCGAACTGCACCAGCAATTCGATGCGGTGTTCCTTGGCCTGGGTCTCGCCGCCAGCAAGCAACTCGGCCTGCCCCATGAAGACGCTCCCGGCCTGCTGGCCGCCACCGACTACATCCGCGAACTGCGCCAGGCCGATGACCTGACCCAACTGCCCCTGGCCGACCGCTGCATCGTGCTCGGCGCCGGCAATACCGCCATCGATATGGCCGTGCAGATGGCCCGCCTGGGTGCCCGCGACGTGAATCTGGTCTACCGTCGCGGCCTGGCGGACATGGGTGCCACGCACCACGAACAGGACATCGCCAAGGCCAACCAGGTACGCCTGCTGACCTGGGCCCAGCCTGAAGAAGTGTTGCTCGACGACAACGGTCATGTGCGCGGCATGCGCTTTGCTCGCACACGCCTGGAAAACGGTCGCCTGAGCGCCACCGGGGAAACCTTCGAACTGGCCGCCGATGCGATCTTCAAGGCCATCGGGCAAGGCTTCGATAACGCGGCGTTGCACGACCCGCTGGCCCAACAGCTGCACCGCGTGGGCGAGCGGATTTTCGTCGACGAGCAGCTGCGCACCAGCATTCCCGGGGTCTACGCCGGCGGCGATTGCGTGAGCCTCGGCCAGGATCTCACCGTGCAGGCGGTGCAGCACGGCAAGCTGGCCGCCGAAGCCATGCACGCTCAACTCGTGCTTAATGTGGAGGCTGCGTAATGGCCGATCTCTCGATTGTGTTCGCCGGTATCAAAGCCCCCAACCCCTTCTGGCTGGCCTCCGCGCCGCCCACCGACAAGGCCTACAACGTGGTCCGTGCCTTTGAGGCCGGCTGGGGCGGCGTGGTGTGGAAAACCCTGGGTGAAGACCCGGCGGCGGTCAACGTGTCGTCGCGCTACTCTGCGCACTACGGCGCCAACCGCGAAGTGCTGGGCATCAACAACATCGAACTGATCACCGACCGCTCCCTGGAGATCAATCTGCGGGAAATCACCCAGGTCAAAAAGGACTGGCCGGATCGTGCGCTGATCGTGTCGTTGATGGTGCCGTGCGTTGAAGAATCGTGGAAAAACATTCTGCCGCTGGTGCAAGCCACCGGCTGCGACGGCATCGAGCTGAACTTCGGCTGCCCCCACGGCATGCCCGAGCGCGGCATGGGCGCGGCGGTGGGCCAGGTGCCGGAGTATGTGGAACAGGTGACGCGCTGGTGCAAGACCTATTGCTCACTGCCGGTGATCGTCAAGCTCACGCCGAATATCACCGACATCCGGGTGGCCGCCCGTGCCGCGTATAGAGGCGGTGCGGATGCGGTGTCGCTGATCAACACCATCAACTCCATCACCAGTGTCGACCTGGAACGCATGGTTGCCCTGCCCACCGTCGGTACGCAAAGCACCCACGGCGGTTATTGCGGCTCGGCGGTCAAGCCGATCGCGTTGAACATGGTCGCGGAAATCGCCCGCGACCCGCAGACCCAAGGCCTGCCGATCTGCGGCATTGGTGGCATCGGCAACTGGCGCGACGCGGCCGAATTCGTCGCCCTGGGTTGCGGCGCGGTGCAGGTGTGCACAGCGGCGATGCTGCATGGCTTTCGCATCGTAGAAGAGATGAAGGATGGGCTGTCGCGATGGATGGACAGTCAGGGCTACACCCGCCTGCAGGATTTTTCCGGGCGAGCGGTGGGCAACACCACGGATTGGAAGTACCTGGACATCAACTACCAGGTGATAGCCAAGATCGATCAAGAGGCCTGCATCGGCTGTGGCCGTTGCCATATTGCCTGTGAGGACACCTCGCACCAGGCCATCGCCAGCTTGAAACAGGCGGACGGCACGCATGCCTACGAGGTGATCGATGATGAATGCGTGGGCTGCAACCTGTGCCAGATCACCTGCCCGGTCGCGGACTGTATCGAGATGGTGCCGGTGGACACGGGTAAGCCGTTTTTGAACTGGACACAGGATCCGAGGAATCCTTACCGGGAGGCTGTGTAGTCCTTCAGACCGCTATCGGGAGACTTGCTCCCGATAGGGCCATCAGCCTCGCCACAGGGCTCAGGGCTCCAACCCAATCCCCCGCAAAATCACACTGGTCACCGTCTGTATCGCCCTCTCGAACTGCATATCCGACAACGGCTGGTGATCATTCAAGATCTTCACCTGGTGATCAAAGTCGGCATAGTGCTGGGTCGAGGCCCAGATCATGTACAGCAGGCTCGACGGCTCCACCGGCGAGATGCGTTTGTCTTCCACCCACTGGCGAATTTTCGCTTCTTTCATCTTGGCCCAGTCGTACAGGCTCTCATCCAATGCCTCACCCAGTGTTGGCGCGCCGTGGATGATCTCGTTGGCCCAGACTTTGGAACCATACGGCCGCGTGCGCGAACGCTGCATCTTGGCGCGAATGTAGCTGCTGAGCACCACACGGGGATCATCGAAGGTTTCAAAGCTCAAGGCATCCTGCTTCCACACATCGAGCAGGTCGAACAGCACCGCACTGTACAGCTCGCTCTTGGTGGTGAAGTAGTAATGCAGGTTGGAGCGCGGCAGCTGCGCTTCCTTGGCGATGTCGGCCATGGCGGTGCTGCCATAGCCTTTCTCGGCGAAGACTTTCTCCGCCGCCAGCAGGATTTTCTCGACGTTGACCCGACGAATTCCGATCTTGTGATTGCCCATAAGGGCTCCCTGACAACAACTTGGCTCAGAGACTACCATCCGCTCTAGATCGGGGCGACAGGCGCAGTCGAAACTTCGTACACTGCCCGCTCCTGCCCATTGATTGGTATTGAACGATGTTGATCAAGAACTCCCTCGCCACCCTCGCCCTGCTTGCTTCCTTGCTGGGTGCCTCGGCGGCCTTTGCCCACGCCCATCTGAAAAGCTCGCAACCCGCCGCCGACAGCAGCGTCACAGCGCCGAAGAAGCTGCGCCTGACCTTCAGCGAAGGCGTCGAGGCCACCTTCACCAAGGTGTCCCTGAGCAAGGACGGCACCGAAATCGCCATCAAGGGCCTGGAAACGCCGAACGCAGACAAGAAAGTCCTGGTGGTCACACCTGCCGCTCCGCTGGCAGCCGGCAACTACAAAGTCGTGTGGAACGCAGTGTCGGTCGACACCCATAAAAGCAGCGGTGAATACAGTTTCAAGGTCGGCCAATAACCTATGGCAACGCTGCTGGTGCTGTGCCGCTTCGTGCATTTCATCGTGGTGTTGCTGATGTTCGGTGCCTGTGCGTTCAGGCCCTGGCTGTTGGGCGCTGCGCCGCAGCCGCCACTGGACCGCACACTGCTGCGCACGATCCGGGCGCTGGCCTGGGTGGCACTGATTTCCGGCGTGGCATGGCTGCTGTTGATCACCGCGAGCATGGCCGGCAGTTGGCACGCAGCGCTGCAACCGGCCACGGTGCAACTGGTGCTGGGCAAGACCTTTTTTGGCCAGGTGTGGATCTGGCACTTGCTGCTGAACCTGCTGCTGGTGATCGTGCTGGTCAAACCCTGGCCGGCCGTGCGCCTGCCGTTGCTTGCGCTGTTGCTGGCGACCCTGGCCCCGGTCGGCCATGGCGCCATGCTCGACGGGCTGAGTGGGCAACTGCTGATCCTCAACCAGGTGGTGCACCTGGCGTGTGTGGGTGCATGGCTGGGTGGGTTGTTGTTGCTGGTGTTGATCCTCAGGCAAATGCCCGGGTTTGCGCTGGCGCCGATCCTGCGGCGCTTCAGCGGTGTGGGCTATGGCCTGGTTGCCGGCCTGCTGGTCACCGGGCTGATCAACGTACGCGTGCTCACCGGACAACTGTGGCCCACGCCGCTGTTCAGCGGGTTTGCGCTGATTCTGTTGATCAAGGTGATGCTGGTGCTGGGCATGGTGGCGCTGGCCTTGCTGAACCGGTTGCGCCTGGAGCAGTGCGAGCAGCGCCTCGCCGCCCTGAAGACCAGTGTGATGCTGGAATGGGGGCTGGGTGTTTGTGCGGTAGCCGCCGTTTCAGTGCTTGGCACCTTGCCTCCGATGGTCTTGGCTGGCTGAATCCCACCGATCTCAAGTTTGAATGCAACTCCATTGAGCCTGCCCACTTTAGGTCATCTCACATTTAGTCATCGTATAACTTCCGCTTGACACTCCACGGAAACCCCGTAAATATCCGCTCAATGTTGTACGACGACGTATAACAAATAATAAAAACAACAAAACAGAAGGGAGCACCGCTGTGAGTCAATTCGTCCGCAATTCCTCCTCACGCCTGGGCCTTATCGGCCTCGGCAGCCTGGCCTTCACCCTGCCTCTCGGCGCGCATGCCGATGGTTTTGTCGACGACGCCAAGGCCACGCTCAACCTGCGCAACGCCTACTTCAATCGCAATTTCACCAACCCGGCCAACGCCCAGGGCAAGGCTGAAGAGTGGACGCAAAGTTTCATTCTCGACGCCAAGTCCGGCTTCACCCAAGGCACCGTGGGCTTCGGGCTGGATGTGCTGGGCCTGTATTCGCAGAAGCTCGATGGCGGCAAAGGCACCGGTGGCACCCAGTTGCTGCCGATCCACGACGACGGCCGTCCCGCCGATAACTTCGGGCGCCTGGGCGTGGCGTTGAAGACCAAGCTGTCGAAGACCGAACTGAAAGTCGGCGAATGGATGCCGGTGCTGCCGATCCTGCGCTCCGACGATGGCCGTTCCCTGCCCCAGACCTTCCGCGGCGGCCAGGTGACGTCCAACGAGATTGCCGGCCTGACCCTCTACGGCGGTCAGTTCCGTGGCAACAGCCCGCGCAACGACGCGAGCATGGAAGACATGTTCATGAACGGCAAAGCCGCGTTCACCTCCGACCGGTTCAACTTCGGCGGCGGCGAATACAGCTTCAACGACAAACGCACCCAGGTCGGCCTGTGGTACGCCGAACTCAGCGATATCTACCAGCAACGCTACGTCAACCTGACCCACAGCCAACCCGTGGGCGACTGGACCCTGGGCGCCAACCTCGGCTTCTTCAGCGGCAAGGAAGACGGCAGCGCCCTGGCCGGCGACCTCGACAACAAGACCACCTTCGCCCTGCTTTCGGCCAAATACGGCGGCAACACCTTCTATGTGGGCCTGCAAAAACTCACCGGCGACAGCGTGTGGATGCGCGTCAACGGCACCAGCGGCGGCACCCTGGCCAACGACAGCTACAACTCCAGTTATGACAACGCCAAGGAAAAATCCTGGCAGGTACGCCACGACTTCAACTTCGTGGTACTCGGCGTACCGGGGCTGACCCTGATGAACCGCTATATCAGCGGCAGCAACGTGCACACCGGGGCGATCACCGATGGCAAGGAGTGGGGGCGCGAATCGGAACTGGCCTACACCGTGCAGAGCGGCGCGTTGAAGAACCTCAACGTGAAGTGGCGCAACTCGACCCTGCGTCGGGATTTCAGCACCAACGAGTTCGATGAGAATCGGATTTTTGTCAGCTATCCAATCTCCTTGCTTTAAAGGTTGATGATCGTTCCCACGCAGAGCGTGGGAACGATCATCTCACTCGTCGGGAAGAACGTTGACAACCTGGGGCTCCCTAACAATACTTCGACACAGTCATACGACAACCTACAACAAAAAAATTGGAATTCCCATGACCACCACTACCCCAGTTCCCTTCAACCGCCTGCTCCTCACCGGCGCCGCCGGTGGCCTTGGCAAAGTGCTGCGCGAACGCCTGCGCCCCTACGCCCAGGTATTGCGCTTGTCGGATATCGCCGATATGGCCCCGGCCGCCGATGCCTCGGAAGAAGTACAGCCTTGCGATCTGGCCGACAAACAAGCCGTGCACCATCTGGTGGAAGGCGTCGACGCCATCCTGCATTTCGGTGGTGTATCGGTAGAGCGTCCGTTTGAAGAAATCCTCGGCGCCAATATCAGCGGCACCTTCCATATCTACGAAGCGGCGCGTCGCCATGGCGTGAAGCGGGTGATCTTCGCCAGTTCCAACCATGTGATCGGCTTCCACAAACAGACCGAAACCATCGACGCCCACTCCCCGCGCCGCCCGGACAGCTACTACGGCCTGTCCAAGTCCTATGGCGAAGACATGGCCAGTTTCTACTTCGACCGCTACGGCATCGAGACCGTGAGCATCCGCATCGGCTCCTCGTTCCCGCAGCCGCAGAACCGCCGGATGATGCACACCTGGCTGAGCTTCGATGACCTCACCCAACTGCTCGAACGTGCGCTGTACACGCCGAATGTGGGCCACACCGTGGTCTACGGTGTGTCGGACAACCTCGCCACCTGGTGGGACAACCGCTACGCCGCGCACCTGGGCTTTGTGCCCAAGGACAGTTCCGAAGTGTTCCGCGCCCAGGTCGAAGCTCAACCGCCGGTGCCCGCCGATGACCCGGCAGCGGTGTATCAGGGCGGCGCGTTCTGCGCGGCCGGGCCGTTCGGTGACTGAGTTCATACCAACCCAAGGGAATGTGTTGCCATGACCGCTGAATTGATCGTCGACGCCCGCAATGCCGTGGGCGAATGCCCGGTGTGGGTGCCGGAGGAAAACGCGTTGTACTGGGTGGATATCCCCAACGGCGGCTTGCAACGCTGGAGCGCCGACACCGGCCACCTCGCCGCGTGGAAAGCCCCGCAGATGCTCGCCTGCATCGCCCGCACCGATGCGGGCAATTGGGTCGCCGGGATGGAAACCGGCTTTTTCCAGCTCACCCCGCACCACGACGGCAGCCTCGACACCGCGCCCCTGGCCAGTGTCGAGCACCCGCGCGAAGACATGCGCCTGAACGATGGCCGCTGTGATCGCCAGGGTCGCTTCTGGGCCGGCAGCATGGTGTTGAACATGGGCGAAAATGCGGCCGAGGGCATCCTCTACCGCTATGCGTCAGGCGCGGCGCCCCACGCCCAGCTGGATGGCTTTATCACCCTGAACGGTCTGGCCTTCAGCCCCGATGGCCGCACGATGTACGCCTCCGATTCGCACCCGCTGGTGCAACAGATCTGGGCCTTCGACTACGACATCGACACCGGCACGCCGTCCAACCGCCGCGTGTTCGTCGATATGCACCACCACCTCGGCCGCCCCGACGGCGCAGCAGTGGACGCCGACGGCTGCTACTGGATCTGCGCCAACGACGCTGGTTTGATTCACCGCTTCACCCCTGACGGTCGCCTGGACCGCTCCCTGAGCGTGCCGGTGAAAAAACCCACCATGTGCGCCTTCGGCGGCAGTCGCCTGGACACGCTGTTCGTCACCTCGATTCGTGACGACCAGAGCGCCCAGTCCATCGCCGGCGGCGTGTTCGCCCTCAACCCCGGCGTTACCGGATTGCCGGAGCCTAGGTTCACCCTCTAGCTGCATCGCTGTGCCTTGAATAAAAAAATAACAAGACAGGAGACACCCCCCATGGACTTCAAACGCACCTTGCTGGCCGCCGCACTTCCACTCTCGTTCGTCTTCGCCAGCGCCGCCCACGCGCTGGAAATCAAATTCGCCGACATCCACCCCGCCGGTTACCCCACGGTGGTCGCCGAAGAGAACATGGGCAAGGCTCTGACAAAAGAAACCAACGGCGAACTGACCTTCAAGTATTTCCCGGGCGGTGTGCTCGGCTCCGAGAAAGAGGTGGTCGAACAGGCCCAGGTCGGCGCCGTGCAGATGACCCGCGTCAGCCTCGGCATCGTCGGCCCGGTGGTGCCGGACGTGAATGTGTTCAACCTGCCGTTCGTGTTCCGTGACCAGGCGCACATGCGCAAGATCATCGACGGTGAAATTGGTGATGAAATCCTCGCCAAGATCACCAACTCCGAGTTCGGCCTGGTGGCCCTGGCCTGGATGGACGGCGGCACGCGCAACCTCTACACCAAGAAACCGGTGCGTAAGATCGAAGACCTCAAGGGCATGAAGATCCGCGTACAAGGCAACCCGATCTTCATCGAAGCCTTCAACGCAATGGGCGCCAACGGCATCGCCATGGACACCGGCGAGATCTTCAGCGCCTTGCAGACCGGCGTCATCGACGGCGCGGAGAACAACCCGCCGACCATGCTTGAGCATAACCACTACCAGAACGCCAAGTACTACACCCTCACCGAACACCTGATCCTGCCCGAGCCCATCGTGATGTCGAAAATCACCTGGAACAAACTCACCCCTGCCCAGCAGGACATGCTGAAAAAAGCCGCCAAGGCCGCCCAGGCCGATGAGCGCACGCTGTGGGACGCCAAGTCCGCCAGCAGTGAGGAGAAACTCAAGAAGGCCGGCGTCGAGTTCATCACTGTCGATAAAAAACCCTTCTACGACGCCACCGCAGCGGTACGTGCCAAATACGGCGCGCCTTATGCCGACCTGATCAAGCGTATCGACGCGGTGCAGTAACGCCCTCCTCCTGACAAGGCCCGGCGCGGCAGGTACTGACGCGCCTGGTTACGGTGAACGCCATGAAGAATTTACTGCTGCGCATCAACGACCGCATCTACATGACCTGCATCTGGGTCGCCGGCCTTTCGGTTCTCGGCGTCGCACTGATCATCCCCTGGGGCATCTTCGCCCGCTACGTCCTCGGCACCGGCTCCAGCTGGCCGGAGCCCACCGCGATCCTGCTGATGCTGGTATTTACCTTTATCGGCGCCGCCGCCAGCTATCGCGCCGGCGCGCATATGTCGGTCGCGATGGTGGTTGACCGTCTGCCGGCCACCCAACGCCGCATCGTCGGCATCTTCTCGCAACTGCTGATGGGCACCATTTGCCTGTTCATGGCGATCTGGGGCACCAAGCTGTGCCTGTCCACCTGGAACCAGTTCATGAGCGCCATTCCCACCCTGCGCGTGGGCATCACCTATATGCCGATCCCGATCGGCGGCGTGCTGACGCTGATCTTCGTGGTGGAAAAACTCCTGCTCGGTGACCAGAGCAACCGGCGCGTGGTGCGCTTTGACCTGGTGGAAGAAAGCGAAGGGGCTGCCTGATATGGACGCATTGATTCTGTTGGGCAGCTTTATCGCCTTGATCCTGATCGGCATGCCGGTGGCCTACGCCCTGGGCTTGTCGGCGCTGATCGGCGCGTGGTGGATCGACATCCCCTTCCAGGCCCTGATGATCCAGGTGGCCGGCGGGGTGAACAAGTTCTCGCTGATGGCGATCCCGTTCTTTGTACTGGCCGGGGCGATCATGGCCGAGGGCGGCATGTCGCGGCGCCTGGTGGCGTTTGCCGGGGTGCTGGTGGGCTTTGTGCGCGGTGGCCTGTCCCTGGTGAATATCGTCGCCTCGACCTTTTTCGGCGCCATCTCCGGCTCGTCGGTGGCGGATACCGCCTCGGTCGGCTCGGTGCTGATCCCGGAGATGGAACGCCGCGGTTATCCCCGTGAGTTCGCCACGGCGGTGACGGTCAGCGGCTCGGTGCAGGCGCTGTTGACGCCGCCCAGCCACAACTCGGTGCTCTACTCCCTGGCGGCCGGCGGCACGGTGTCCATCGCCTCGCTGTTCATGGCCGGCGTAGTGCCGGGGCTGTTAATGAGCGCGTGCCTGATGGTGCTGTGCCTGATCTTCGCCAAGAAACGCGACTACCCCAAGGGCGAAGTCATACCCCTCAAGCAGGCGTTGAAGATTGCCGCCGATGCGCTCTGGGGCCTGATGGCCATGGTGATCATCCTGGGCGGCATCCTCTCCGGGATCTTCACCGCCACTGAATCGGCCGCGATTGCCGTGTTGTGGGCGTTCTTCGTGACTATGTTCATCTACCGCGACTACAAATGGAGCGAACTGCCCAAGCTGATGCACCGCACGGTGCGCACCATTTCCATCGTGATGATCCTGATCGCCTTTGCCGCCAGCTTCGGCTACATCATGACCCTGATGCAGATCCCGGCGAAAATCACCACGCTGTTCCTGACCCTGTCGGACAACCGCTACGTGATCCTGATGTGCATCAACGTCATGCTGCTGTTGCTCGGCACAGTGATGGACATGGCGCCGCTGATCCTGATCCTCACACCGATCCTGTTGCCGGTGGTGCTCGGTATCGGCGTCGATCCGGTGCACTTCGGCATGATCATGCTGGTCAACCTCGGCATCGGCCTGATCACCCCGCCGGTGGGCGCGGTGCTGTTTGTCGGCGCGGCGGTGGGCAAGACCACTATCGAGAAAACCGTGAAGGCGCTGGTACCGTTTTATGCGGTGCTGTTCCTGATCCTGATGGCGGTGACCTACATCCCTGCCCTGTCGCTGTGGTTGCCGAGCGTGGTGTTGTAATGATTGAACTTGAAGATAACCTGACCCACCTCAGCCTTAAACCGGCCGTGGGTGGCAGCCTGGTCAATTGGACCGTGCGCGCCAGCGGGCAACCGTTGTTGCGGCCTAACGACCCGCACAGCGAGCTGCCCGGAAAGCTGGGCTGTTATCCCTTGGTGCCCTGGTCCAACCGTATTGCCGAAGAAGGATTCGACAACCCCCACGGCTGGCTGGCCCTTGCGCCCAACAGCCCCAACGACCCGTTTCCGATTCACGGCTCGGCCTGGCAGCAAGCGTGGCAGGTGGTCAGTCAAACGGCGGATGAAGTGGTGCTTGAGGTGCTGTGCGAGACACCGTTTACCTATCGCGCCGAGCAGCGGATTCGGTTGAGCGACGGGACATTGAGTATCGAATTGCGCGTCACCCACCTGGCGGAGAAAGCCGCGTGGCACGGGCTGGGGTTGCATCCCTACTTCCCGCGACGGCCGGACACACGATTGCAGGCGTCGGCGGCGCAGGTGTGGTTGAGTGATAGCACGAAGTTGCCGACAGGCTTGGCGCCAGTACCGCCCGAATGGGATTTTCAGGTATTGAGCGAGCTGCCCGAAGGCCTGGTGGACAACGGCTTCTGCCAGTGGGACGGCCATTGCCGGATCGAACAGCCGGAGTTGGGTTACGCCCTGGAATGCCAGGCCAGCGGCGCCGATTACTTCCTGCTGTACTGCCCGCCGGGGCTGGGGTTCTTTTGCATCGAGCCGGTGAGTCATCCGGTGAATGCCCATCACTTGCCGGGGCGGCCGGGCCTGAAACTGTTGGAACACAATCAATCGGTCCAACTCGATTTCAACCTGAAATACATTCCAAATGTGGGAGGGGCCCCCCGATAGCGCTGAATCAGTCATACATCAGCTGACTGACATACCGCTATCGGGAGCAAGTCGAATCGTCGCACCGCCCCTCCCACAATTTGCTCCTGCGTGTATCAGGGCGGACTGTTTTTCAGGCGCCCCGCTGTATCAATACTGACCACCACCGACAACCCCGGCCGCAGCCGTTCGCTCTCGGCCTGATCCGGGTCGACGGTAATCCGCACCGGCACCCGCTGAGCAATCTTCACAAAATTGCCGGTGGCGTTGTCCGCCTGCAACAGGCTGAACTCCGAACCTGTGGCCGGGGAAATATGCTGCACCGTGCCGTGAAACTTGCGGTGGCTCAGCGCATCCACGGTGAAGGTCACCGGTTGGCCGACCTGCACGTTGTCCATCTGGGTTTCTTTCATGTTCGCGATCACCCACAGTTGCTTCGGCACCAGTGCCATCAACTGCGCGCCGGAATTGACGTAGGCCCCCAGACGCACGCCGATCTGCCCCAGTTGCCCGTCACGCGGCGCGGTAATGCGCGTGTTGGACAGGTCGATGCGCGCCAGCTCCACCGCCGCGTCGGCACTCGCGACCGCCGCTTCCAGGGAGCCGCGATTGACAATCACCGTCTGCAAGTCCTGCCGTGCAATTTCCAGGCTGGCCTGGGCTTGGGCCACCGCTGCAATGGTCTGCGCATTGGCGGCGCGGGTCACGTCCAGCTCGCGCCTGGACACCGAACCGTCGCTGATCAGCTCTTCGTTGCGGCGCAAGTCGGCGGTGCTCTTGCGCGCCTGAGCCTGGCTGTCCACCAAGGCCGCCTGGCGCAGCTTGATGGTGGCTTCGGCGCTGTTGCGTTGCTGCACCACATTGGCCAGCGCGGCCTTCTGCACCGCCAACTGTGCCAGGGCCTGGTCCAGGCGCTGCCGGTAGATGCGGTCGTCCAGGCGCACCAGCAGATCACCGGCCTTGACGTACTGGAAGTCCTGCACCGGCACCTCGAACACGTAACCGCTGAGCTGCGGGCCGATGATCGTCACCTGGCCGCGCACCAAGGCGTTTTCGGTGGTTTCCACCGCGCTGCTGAACGGCGGCAGTTGCCAGGCATAGAGCACAATCAATACGCCGACGACGGCAATCGCGGCAAAGCCCAGGGACGAGAGAATACGCACCCGCAGCGAACGCGGCTCGGTGACCGTCGCGCCCGGCGGTGTAGTGCCTTCCGGGGTGGAAGCGATGGCGTTGGTGGTCGTGGTCGTGGGTTCGGTCATGAAGGGGCGCCGCTGGGTTGAACGGGAGTGGTTGCTCGGGTGGTGCTCATCAGCCACAGACTGCGGATAAAGATCCAGGTCATGGTCAGCATCGCGATAATCGCGATCAACATGAAGACATCGTTGTAGGCCATCACGTTCGCCTCACGCGTCGCCGCCGTGGCCAGGCTGCGGATGCCCATGAGGTTGCGCAGTTCCGGGTCGGCGACAATGCCGCCATAGGCCGAGCCACCGCTCTGCACTCGCGCGGCCATACGCGGATCGAGCAGGCTGAGGTGTTCGACGATCATGCTGGAATGATATTTCTCGCGCACAATCTGGAAAGTACCGAGCAAGGCTGCGCCAATCAGCCCGCCGAGGTTCTGGCAGATGCCGAACATCACTGAAAAACTCACCAGGTTGCGCGGGTTGGCCAATACGTTTTTCGTGCCCAGCACCATGGTCGGCCCCAAGAAGAACGTGCCGCCAAAGCCTAGCAGGAACTGGCTGATGTACAGGTTCTGCGGCCGGGTGAGGTTGCTGGAGAAACTGTCCATCACCGAGCCGGTTGCCATCAGCGCCAGGGAAATCACCAGCGGCATCAGCAGATGCGCCGGGTTAATCGTCAACGCGCTGACCACCAAGCCACTGATCGCGCCGGCCAGCATCACCACGTACAGGGTGTGCATCTGCTGGTAGCTCATGTTCAGCATCTGCATGAACCCCACCGCTCCGGTGGATTGCTCGGACAGCACCATGCGGATCAGGATCACCGCCAAGGCCAGGCGAATCATGGTGCCGCTGCCCAGCCAACGGGTCATCAACATCGGGTTGGCGCGGTTATGTTCGATTGCCAGGCCGGCCATGATCAACACCAGCGAACAGGCCGAGGCGACTCCGATCCATGGCGCTTCCAGCCACCAGTCGATACGCCCCAGGGACAGTACCGCGCAGAGCAGCGCGACGCCGCTGGCGAGAATCGCGAAAGTGAGAAAGTCGAGCTTTTCAAAGGTCTTGAAGCGGTCGCCGGGCGGCAGCTTGAGCAAAAACACACAGCCCAGGCAGATCAGCGCCAGGCCCAGTTCGAACAGATACAAACCGCGCCATTCGGCGATTTGCAGCAGGTCTTCAGAGAACAGGCGCGCCAGCGGCAACGCCAATTGCGCCGTGCCCAGGCCCAGCACCAGCGACTTCAAGCGCCATTTCGCCGGGAACGCCTGGATCATGTAGTACAAGCCCAACGAACTCAGCGTCGCCCCCACCATCCCATGCGCCGCGCGCACCGCGATGGCTGAACTGAGATCGTTGACGAACAAATGGCCGAAGGTCACCAGTGCATACAGCACCAGGAACACCTCGGTGAACGCACGCAGGCCGAACTGCTGGCGGAACTTCACCAGCAGCAGGTTCATGCACACGTTGGTCATCACATAGGCGGCGGGCAGCCAGGCCATTTCCGCCGTGGTCGCGCCGAGGGCGCCTTGCAGGTATTGCAGGTTGGCGATCACCAGGGCATTACCCAGGCCGCCGGTGATGGCGACCAGCACACCCACCAGCGCATACAGCCAACGCTTATGCGTGGGGTGCAACGGCGTCGACGGCGAACCCGGCAAGCTCGGACGCTCGTGGGGTTCCCAGGTGTGGGGGGTGTATTTGTCCATTCGATGACCTGGATGAGCCGGCGGGTTGGGTCGCCGGGGGGCTTTACTCAGGGAGTAGTAAACCTGAGTGGAGTTCATCTTGTCATGTTGGGGATGGAATTGAGATCAAAAGCCGGAGCCAGAGCCAGAGCCAGACTGAGGCCGATCTGATGTATGGAGATCAAAATTGTGGGAGGGCTTGCCCCTCACCCACACTGGATATCATCGGTGTCTAAAGCGCATTCCAAATCAGACCCAACCGAGCCAACTCCAGTAGGTCGCCGCAAACACCAACATCAACCCGTACCCGATCAGCGTCACCAGGATGCCCACCTTGGCAAACTGCCGCGCCGTAAACGTCCCCGTGCCCAGGCACACCATATTCTGCGGCGCATTGATCGGCAGGATAAACCCGTAGCTCATCACAAACCCCAGCAGCATGGTCATCCCCAACCGGCTGAAATCACCGGGCAAGGTCTGCAGCACCGCAATCAATATCGGCAGCAACGCCGAGGTCAAGGCGGTGGCGCTGGCGAACCCCAGGTGAATCACGATCAAAAACGCTGCGAGGATCGCAAACACCCCCAACGGGCCCACCTGATCCAGCCCCGTGTGGGCCACCACCGTAGCCCCCAGCCACTGCCCGGCCTGGGTGGTCAGTAACGCCGTGCCCAGGCTGATGCCCACGCCGAACACAATCACCGTGCCCCACGGAATCCGCGACTGCACGTCCTTCCAGGTCATCACGCCGATGCCCGGCAGCAGCAGGAATACCAACCCGGCGTAGGTGGTCGAGGTGGTGTCGAAATGATGCAGGCGCCCTTCCGTGGCCCAGGCCAGCAGCAGCAACAGCGACACGCTCAGCAGGCGTTTCTGTGGGCCGGTCATGGGGCCGATGTCAATCAGGGACTGCGCCACCGCCTCCTTGCCACCGGGGATGCTGTCGGTTTCCGGGGGCAGCAACTTGAGCACCAGAAACAGCAGCACCGCCGACATGATCAGCGCCCACGGCGCGCCGGCGATCAGCCAGTCGATCCACGACACGCGCTGGCCGAGCATTTTGTCCATGAAGCCCACGGTCAGCAGGTTCTGCGCGGCGGCGGTCTGGATGCCGACGTTCCAGATGCTGGTGCCCTGGGCCACCACGATCATGATCCCGGCGGCGATGTTCGAGCGTTTGTCGACGCCGAACGCGGCGATCACGCCCATCATGATCGGTACCACACAAGCGCTGCGTGCGGTGGCGCTGGGCACCACCAGGCTGAGCAGGATCGTTACCGCAATCGCCCCCAGCAGGATGCGCCGGGTGCTGGTGCCGACGCGGCTCAAGGTAACCAGGGCGATGCGCCGGTCCAGGCCGGTGTGGGTCATCGCGGCGGCGATAAACAACGCGCCCGCCACCAGCGCCAGCGCCGGGTTGGAAAACCCGGTGAGGGCCATGCTGATCGCCGGGCTGCTGCCGATCAGGTGCGCAGGGTCTTGCAGCGACGGCGCGGTGCCAAGCAAAAACGCCATCAGCGAAGTGATCATGATCGCGCTGGCCTCATAGGACACCGCTTCGGTGATCCACACCACCACCGCAAACGCGAGGATCGCCAGCATCCTCTGCCCCGCCACCGGCAAGTCGGCAGGCAGCGGCAACAGCAGCACTCCGGTCATCACCAGCACGGCGACCACCAGGCCCAGGGGTAATTTGAAGGATGCCGCGCTCATGGGGTGCTCCAAGGCTCTAGATCAGGCCTTGAGCATGAGGCAAAGCGCCGCGCCGCGTGTTGACAGGTGTCAATGAGCTAGCCCAATAACTGGCTCAACACCGCCCGCAACTTGCCGGGCTTGACCGGTTTGTTCAACAGCGGCGCATCCAGCCGGCGCAGTGCGCGACGGCACTGGTCGGTGCGGTCGGCGGTGATGATCACCGCCGGGATCTTCTGCGCGAAATGCTCGCGCAACTGCCGCACCACCTGGCAGCCCAGCATTCCGTGGTCCAGGTGATAGTCCGCCAGGATCAGCTCCGGCGCCCTGCCCTGCAACGCCAGCAACGCGCCGGCCTGGTCGGTGGCGATGACCACGTCGCAGCCCCACTGGCCGAGCAAGGCGCGCATGCTTTCGAGGATGCTGGTTTCGTTGTCGATCACCAGCAACCGCCGGCCCGGCAGCGGGTTACCCGTGGTCGGTTGCACCGGCAGTTGGCTGATCGCCGCCGGCATCTCGGCGCTCAGCGGTACTTCGATGCTGAACATCGAGCCCCGCCCCGGCCACGAACGCACGGCGATGCAATAGCCGAGCACCTCGGCGATACGCTCGACAATCGCCAGGCCCAGCCCTACACCTTTGCGGTCGGACGCTCGGCCCACGTCCAGTTGGTTGAACTCGAGGAAAATCGCCTCCAGCCGGTCGGCCGCGATGCCGCGCCCGGTGTCCCACACCTCCAGGCGCAGGTAATCACCGCGACGGCGTGCGCCGAGCAGGATGCAGCCCTCGTCGGTGTAGCGGCAGGCGTTGCTGAGGAAGTTACGCAGGATGCGTGTGAGCAGGCGCAGGTCGGTACGCACCGCGTAGTGCCCCATGCGCACCCGCAGGTTGAGCCCGGCGGCCTGGGCCACCGATTGAAATTCCGAGACCAGCGGCGCAAACACCTCTTCCAGCCGATACAGGGCCACATCGGGCTTGACCGCCGCCTGGTCCAGTCGCGAGATATCCAGCAAGTCCGTCAGTAAATCCTCCGCGCCCTCCAGGGCCTGGTGGGTACGTTCCACCAGCACCTGTTCGACGCTGGGCAAGCTGCGCTCACGCAACGTGGCGATCAGCAGCCGCGCCGCATTCAGCGGCTGCAGCAGGTCATGGCTGGCGGCGGCGAGGTATTTGTCCTTGCTGCGGTTGGCGGCCTGGGCGGCATCGCGGGCGTCGCGCAGGGCCTGCTCGACCTGTTCGCGCTGGGCGATCTGTTGTTGCAGGTTACGGTTGGCTTCCAGCAGCTCGTCGGTGCGCGCGGCCACGCGCTGCTCCAGTTCATCGTTCAGCCGGATGTAGCGCTTGCGCTCGTCCTCCAACTCATCCAGGCGCGCCGTCAGCTCCGGGTAGTGGCTCTTGCGCGCCGACTGGTCGCCCAGCCCCAGCAGCCCGGCGAGGGCGCGTTGCTGCTCGTCAGAGCGCTTCGCCATACACGACCTCGACGTCACGCTGGCTGGACTCACGGGGGTTGGTGAGGATGCACGGATCGTCCATCGCATGCTCGGACAAAAACGGTATATCCGCCACACGCACCCCATGCAGGCCGAGGGTTTCGTGGAAGCCGATGGCGTGCTTCAACGCGATCAGGTGCTCCACCAGCCGGCCGCAGATCTGCCGATGGTTGAGGCCGCGGCAGTCGATGCCGAAGGTCTCGGCAATCACCTTGAAGCGCTCGGGCGCCGAGTTGTAGTTGAACGCCACCACATGCTCCACCAACACCGCGTTGCACAGCCCGTGGGGCAGATCGAGAAAGCCGCCGAGGCTGTGGGACATGGCGTGCACCGCGCCGAGGATCGCATTGGAAAACGCCAGGCCCGCCTGCATGCTGCCGAGCATGATTTTTTCCCGCAGGGCGATGTCGCTGGGGTTGGCGATCATCTGCACCAGGTTGCCGTTGATCAGGCGCATGGCTTCCAGCGCATGGGGGTCGGTCAATGGGCCATGGCCGGTGGACACGAACGCCTCGATGGCATGCACCAGCGCATCAATGCCGGTACAGGCCGACAGGAACGGGTCCATGCTGGCCGTGGTCTCCGGGTCGATCAGCGACACGTCCGGCACCACCGCCTTGCTGACGATGGAAAACTTCATGCGTTCCTGCTGGTTGGAAATGATCACGAACTGCGACACATCCGCCGAAGTGCCGGCGGTGGTGGGGATAAGGATCAGCGGGGGGCTCGGCACGCGGATGGTGTCCACCCCTTCGAATTCAAGGATGCTGCGCCCGTGGGCGACTACAATGCCGATGGCCTTGGCGCAGTCCATGGGGCTGCCGCCGCCGATGGCCACGATCACGTCGCAATGGTTTTCGCGATACACCTCGGCGCCGAGCATCACTTCTTCGACACGGGGGTTGGGCGACACGGCGCTGTACAGGCAATAGTCGATGCCGATGGCGTGCAGGCTGGCTTGCACATCCGCCACCCAGCCGGCGGCGATCACGCCGGGGTCGCTGACCACCAGCACCTTGCGCGCGCCGAAGGTCTTGGCGTAATTGCCGACGTTATGCCGGCAACCGGCACCGAAGATGATTTCAGGCGAGACGAATTTACGCAGGAGGCTCAGATTGGGGCTCATTGGAAAGCCTGTTGTTATTATTTTGGAAGATGCGCTCCACACTAACCGATCCGGCTGCGAATGCAATCAGACCAAAGAGGCATCCTCCGTGCAGTGCCCGCGATCAGCGGCTGGCGAAGTACATGGTCACTTCGAAGCCGATACGCAGGTCGGTGTAGGTCGGTTTAGTCCACATGGGGGTAGTCCTCTTGTTGTGCCGGAGGGTTCCGGTAGAGGCATTAATGCATGAGCGGATGAGGGAGCGAATGCTACTTTCGAAGGAGTGAATGCACTGCATTAGTCGCGAATGTACATAGAACAAAATGTGGGAGGGGCTTGCGCCCTCCCACAGGGGACCGCGTTGTAATCAAGGGATCAGAAGAACCCCAGCGGATTGATGTCGTAGCTCACCAGCAGGTTCTTGGTCTGCTGGTAATGATCCAGCATCATCTTGTGGTTCTCACGCCCCACCCCCGACTTCTTGTACCCGCCAAACGCCGCGTGGGCCGGGTACAGGTGGTAGCAGTTGGTCCACACGCGCCCGGCCTTGATCGCCCGGCCCATGCGGTAGGCGCGGTTGATATCGCGGGTCCACAAACCGGCACCCAGGCCGAACTCGCTGTCGTTGGCAATCGCCAGGGCCTCGGCTTCGTCCTTGAAGGTGGTGATGCCCACCACCGGGCCGAAGATTTCTTCCTGGAACACACGCATCTTGTTGTGCCCCTTGAGCAGGGTCGGCTGGATGTAATAACCGCTGGCCAGGTCGCCGTCCAAACGCTCGGCCGCGCCGCCGGTGAGCAGCTCGGCGCCCTCTTCCTGGGCGATCTTGAGGTAAGAGAGGATCTTGTCGTATTGCTGCTCGGACGCCTGGGCGCCGACCATGGTCTCGGTGTCCAGCGGGTTGCCGCGCTTGATCTTGACGATCTTTTTCATCACCACTTTCATGAAGTCGTCGTAGATCGACTCCTGCACCAGCGCCCGCGACGGGCAGGTGCACACTTCGCCCTGGTTGAAGAACGCCAGCACCAGGCCTTCGGCGGCTTTTTCGATGAATGCAGGCTCCGCCCGCATGATGTCTTCGAAGAAGATGTTCGGCGACTTGCCGCCCAGCTCCACGGTCGACGGGATCAGGTTCTCGGCGGCCGCATGCATGATGTGCGCGCCGATCGGGGTCGAGCCGGTAAATGCGATCTTGGCGATGCGCTTGCTGGTGGCCAAGGCCTCCCCCGCTTCGCGGCCAAAGCCCTGGACGATGTTCAGCACGCCCGGTGGCAGCAGGTCATTGATCAGTTCGGCAAACACCATGATCGACAGCGGCGTCTGCTCGGCCGGCTTGAGCACGATGCAGTTACCGGCGGCCAGGGCCGGCGCGAGTTTCCAGGCGGCCATCAACAGCGGGAAGTTCCACGGGATGATCTGCCCGACCACGCCCAGCGGCTCATGGAAGTGGTAGGCGGCGGTGTGTTCGTTGATCTCGGCGGCGCCGCCTTCCTGGGCGCGGATGCAACCGGCGAAGTAGCGAAAGTGGTCGGCGGCCAGCGGCACGTCGGCGTTGAGGGTTTCGCGCACGGCCTTGCCGTTGTCCCAGCTTTCGGTCACGGCCAGTACTTCGAGGTGTTGCTCGATGCGGTCGGCAATTTTCAGCAGCACCAGGGAACGGTCCTGGGGCGAGGTCTTGCCCCAGGCATCGGCGGCGGCGTGAGCGGCATCCAGGGCCTTATCGATATCAGCGGCGTTGGAGCGCGGGAACTCGGCGATCGCTTCACCGGTGACCGGCGAGGTGTTGGTGAAGTATTCGCCGCTGAGCGGTGCAACGAACTCGCCGCCGATGAAATTGCCGTAGCGCGACTTGAAGCTGACGATAGCGCCAGGGGTGCCAGGTTGTGCGTAGATCATGTTGAAGCCTCTGTCTGGGTCCGGGCCTGTCGGTCAACAGGCGATGACCCGATAGTAAAGAGCCCCCGCTGCCGGGCGAATGCGCCGTTGGCAGGGGGGTAACGGTCATTTGGTCGTAGATTCAGTGTTTGGCGACCAGCTCTTTGGGCAGCTTGAAGGTCCAGAGCATGCCGCCCTGGTTGAAGTCCTTGATGCGCTTGGCTACTTCGCCGCCCCACAACGGCACCGCGCCGCCCCAGCCGGAGAGCACCGACACATACTGTTCGCCGTCCATTTCCCAGGTGACGGGCGAGCCGAGCACGCCGGAACCGGTCTGGAATTCCCAGACTTTTTCGCCGGTCTTGGCGTTGAACGCCTGCAAGAAACCTTCCGGCGTGCCGGTAAACACCAGGTTGCCCTTGGTGGTCAGCACGCCACCCCACAGCGGCGCGAAGTTCTTGTGGCGCCAGACTTCCTTGCCGGTCTTGGGGTCGATGGCGCGCAGCACGCCGATGTAGTCTTCGTTCAGTGGCTTGATGGTGAAGCCCGCGCCCAGGAACGCCGCGCCTTTCTTATAGGCGATGCCTTCGTTCCAGATGTCCATGCCCCACTCGTTGGACGGCACATAGAACAGCCCGGTGTCGCGGTTGTAGGCCATCGGCATCCAGTTTTTCGCGCCAAGGAACGCCGGCGCGACGAACACCGAAGTGCCCTTGGTTTCGCTGCCCGGCGCGCCGGGACGGCTGGCTTCGTTGTAGATCGGCCGGCCGTCCTTGTCCAAACCGGTGGCCCAGGTGATCTTGTCGACAAACGGGAAACCACGGATGAACTTGCCGTTGGTGCGGTCGAGCACATAGAAGAAACCATTACGGTCGGCGGTGGCCGCCGCTTTGATTTCCTTGCCGCCTTCGCTGTAGTTGAAGGAGACCAGCTCGTTCACGCCGTCATAGTCCCAACCGTCGTGGGGCGTGCTCTGGAAATGCCACTTGATCGTGCCGTCGTCCGGGTTCAGCGCCAGGCGCGAGGAGGAATAGAGGTTATCGCCGGGGCGCAGGTGCGAGTTCCACGGGGCCGGGTTGCCGGTGCCGAACAGCAGCAGGTTGGTTTCCGGGTCGTAGTAGCCGCCCAGCCAAGGGGCCGCACCGCCGGTCTTCCACAGGTCGCCGGGCCAGGTCTTGCCCGCCTCGCCACCGGAGATACCGTTTTCCACGGCCTTGCCGTCCTTGTAGACGTAGCCCATATGGCCTTCGACGGTCGGACGGCTCCACAACAGGTCGCCGTTTTTCGGGTCATAGGCTTCAATCTTGCCCACTACACCGAACTCGCCCCCGGCCACGCCAGTGATCAGTTTGCCGTTGATCACCAAGGGCGCGGCGCTGATCGAGTAGCCTTCCTTGTGGTCGGCGACCTTCTTGCTCCACACCACTTTGCCGGTGTCTTTGTTCAGGGCCACCAGCTTGGCGTCGAGGGTGCCGAAGAACACCAGGTCGCCATACAGCGCCACGCCCCGGTTGATCACGTCACAGCACGGACGGATGTCATCGGGCAGGCGCGCATCGTATTGCCAGAGCTTCTTGCCGGTGCGCGCGTCCACCGCAAACACCCGCGAGTAGGAACCGGTGAGGTACATCACCCCGTCCTTGACCATGGGCTGTGCCTGCTGCCCACGCTGTTTCTCGCCGCCAAACGAAAACGCCCAGACCGGGCGCAGGTCCTTGACGTTGTCGACGTTCAGGCTGTCGAGCGGGCAGTAGCGCTGGCCCTGCACGCCCAGGCCATTGGTGACGATCTGCCCGGGGTTTTTCGGGTCCTGGAGGATGTCCTCATCGGTGACCGAGGCCATGGCCTGGCCGGATAACAGGATGGCACCGAGCAACACACTCAAGGCGAAGGGTTGGCGACGTGCGGGTTGGGTCATGACGGCTACCTCTGCGGTTTTTTGTTATACCCGGGAAATTTTCCCGGTCTGGTGCCGATTCTTGGGCGCAGGGGGCATTGTCACAATTGACCGCAGTATCGAGATTGCTAGTTCCTTAGTAGCGGGTATCCAGCCGCTGCATCTGCGCGCGCTCGTAGCGCGGGTACAGGTGGCTGACACTGCGGATCAGTTCGTAGCGGCTCAGGCTGATCGCGGCGAAACGCGCGGGGATGGGGCTGCGGATCATCTCGGCCATGTCGCTGCCATGGGCGGCACCGTCGCGCAGCAGTTGGTCGAGCCAGGTGAGGTAGTCGCGCATCTGCACGAAAGGCTGGGCGTCGCTGGCCACCGGGCCATGGCCGGGCACGACCAGGGTCCAGGGCAAGGCTTGCAGGGTGTCGAGATCGGCCAGCCATGCCGCCAGCCCTGGACTATTGGGGGTGGTGAGGGCGCGCTGATAGAACACTAGGTCACCGGTAAACAGCACGCCGGTGCTCGGGTCGAGAATCGCCAGGTCGGCGCCGGTGTGGCCGGTGAGTGCGAGCAAGCGCAGGTCGTGGCCGCCCACGCTGAGCACGCCGGGTGTCAGCACCTGGGTGGGCAACACCACTTCGGTGCCACGCATCCAGTCGCCGACCATGCGGTAGAGGTTTTCCGCCATGCCGTCGCCCTGCTCGCGCAGCAGCCGCGTAGTGTCGGCCAGGGCGCCGATGGGCACGTCCTTGAAGGCCTGGTTGCCCAGCGCGTGGTCGGGGTGATGGTGGGTGATCAACACCTGGACCACCGGTTTGGCCGTTACCTTGGCGATCGCCTGGCGCAGGGCTTCGCCGTAGCGCCGTGACGGGCCGGTGTCGATCACCACCACGCCGGCTTCGGTGACGATAAAAGCGGTGTTGACGATATTGCCGCCGTTGGCCTTGGCGAAGTTGTCGGTGCTGCCTTCGAGCAGCCAGGTATCGTCGGCGATCAACCGTGGCTGGAGGGCGTAGTCGAGGTCTGCCAGGACGGGCAGGCTCAGGCCCAGGCACAGCAAGAGGATCCAGCGCATGCCGCGCTCCTTCTGGTCAGGGGATGGCGGCGTCGAACTGGTTGCCGCTGTTGTCACGCAGCACCAGGCGGGTGGGCCCTGGAGCATCGATGTCGAAGGCCAGGTTGGGGTTTTCGCTGACCGCCGGGAACAGCTCCAGCTCGGCCAGCACCTGATCGTCCTGGCCACGCAGTTGCGCATGGTTGATAAAAAATTCCGGAATGCCGCTGACCATGCCGTTGTCCATCGGGTGAGCAACCTGGACCCGCACCCGGCTGAATTCGCCACGCGGGTAACGGCCGCCGAGCACTTCGCCGATATGCTCCTCCCACCCGGGTTGGGTGCGCACCACGCTGGGTGCGGTGCAGCCACCACCGGCGGCGTCGATCAGGGTAGAACCGACGTGCCACAGCCCATCCTCGGTGAGCACCGCCGCGCGCAACGGCGTGGCCTGTTCGATGCGGATGCGGATCGACAGCCAGGGCAACACACCGGCCTTGGGTTGGAAGTCGACGATTTTCGGCAATGGGTTGAGTTCGGCCCAGGCGAGGATTTTCACCACCTGCCCTTTGAACGCACGGGCGTCGATTTCCAGCGGCACCTGGCGCGCATCTTCGGCGAAGGGTGGCGCCAACAGCTTGACCCGCTCATCGAACACAAACGGCGCATCCGCCAGGAACTGCTTGTGGTAGAAGGCCCACATCACCGACGGCACCGGGTCGACTTCCACGGCGTGAGCCGCCAGCGGCAGCCAGCAAGCCAGGATGCAGCTCAATCGCCAGTTCATCGCCTGCTCCTATTGATACATCTGCGGCACTTCGTACTGCAGGCCGTAACGGGCATAGATCGCTTGCACCGCACCGTCGCGGATCAGGCCTTCCAGCGCCTCCTCTACCGCATAGGCCAACTGGCGATTGCTCTCATGCACCGCCATGCCGATCTCCCAGCGCTGCTTGCCCATATTGGGGTAGGCGTTTTGCGCCAGGGCCAGTTGCGGGTCGTGGGCCTCGTGCACCTGCCAGTCGATTTCACCGCGCATGGCCATCACCGCGTCGACCTCGCCGGCCTTCATCGCCGCAAAGGCCTGGGGCACGTCGGGGTAGTGGCGGGTCTTGCCGGCGAGCATGCCGTTGAACACCGAGGTGAGGTAGAACGACGGCACGCTGTCGACTTCGACGCCAATCGGGTGCTGCTCGAACACCGCCACGCTGGCGACCTTGTCCAGCCGTCGACGGTCGTAGGCCACCTGCCATTGTTCGTTCTGGTACGGCCCGAACATCACCACATGGCCGTTTTCCAGTTCGCCCTGGTCATTACGCTTTTGCGCATAGGCGTGGTCGTAGGGGGCACGCATCATCAGGTCGGCCAATTGCTGGTTGTGCAATGGGCTGCCGCGCCAGATGTAGTCGCGCAGGTCGTCGTCGAGCTTCTCGCCAGCCGGCGCCCAGATCAGTGTGAGCTGCACCCCCAGCGCCTTGGCCAAGGCCTGGGCCAGCTCCACGTCGACACCCCGTGGGGTGCCGCCGTCCTGGAAGCTGTAGGGGGCAAAATCCTTATAGACCGCCACCTTGATCTCACCGGCGGCGATCATCTGGTCGTAGCTGCGCACCTGCGCCTGTGCCGTCTGGCAACACAGCAGGGCCAGGCCAAGCACATACGCGAACAGGCGCATGGCTTACTCCTCGACGCGCACGGAGTCCAGGTAGGTACGCACCGCCCACAAGGCTTCCTGGCTCAGGTAGTCGGCCATTTTCGGCATGTACACCCGGCCGTCGCGCACGGCGCCATGGCGCACACGCTCGACAAACCACTCATCACCGGCCTCACCCGCATCCAGCATGCGCAGGTCCGGGGCGATACCACCGGACTTGGCTTCCAGGCCGTGGCAGGCGGCGCAGTTCTGGTTGTAGGCGGACGAGCCGATTTCCACTGCCTTGTCATGTTCCGGCGAGGTGCGGTACGGGTTCACCGCCGCCCAGCCATCGGCGTCCACCGGTACTCCGGCGTCCTTGACCGAGGTCAGGCCCTTGGTTTCCACCGCTTGCGGAACGACGTTGCCATGGGCCCAGGCGGAGCCGGCACCGATCGCACCCACCAACAGGCCAGCCACGAGCCAGGCATTGTGTTTTGTTGTCATTATTTTGCCCTCAGGATTGCACGCAAAACCTCATTGCAGAGGCTATGGCAACCATCTTAGAAAGCCCTGGGCATGGCCCGTATGCTGCTTTGGTGGCCGCCCTATCCTCCCTTGGTAGTAGGGCTTGTGGGGCACGCCTAAAACAGAGGCGGTCCGGGAAGTCTTCCCGGCCACAGCGGGACTTTTTCCGTATCCGCCCAATGCCGCGCGCTCCACCCTGTGCAGGCCAAAACCTCCACTGGGAACCGCAACCATGACAATAAGATCGCTACCCGCCCTTTCACCGTTGAGCCTTGCCCTGCAGGCCTTGCTGCTGGTCGGCAGCCTGTCGTTGAGTGCGACAAGCTTCGCCGCCGCCGAACCGACCCCTTCTACTCAAAAGCCGACGCGCAACGTCACCTGGGAAGACATCGCCAACGACCACCTGACGACCAAGGACGTGCTGCAATACGGCATGGGCACCAACGCCCAGCGCTGGAGCCCGCTGGCCCAGGTCAACGACAAGAACGTGTTCAAGCTCACCCCGGCCTGGTCCTATTCGTTCGGCGACGAGAAGCAGCGCGGCCAGGAATCCCAGGCCATCGTCAGCGACGGCGTGGTCTATGTCACCGGTTCCTACTCCCGCGTGTTTGCCCTCGACGCCAAGACCGGCAAGCGCCTGTGGACCTACAACCACCGCTTGCCCGACAACATTCGCCCGTGCTGTGACGTGGTCAACCGCGGCGCGGCGATCTTCGGCGACAAGATCTACTTCGGCACTCTCGACGCGCGCCTGATCGCCCTCGACAAAAACACCGGCAAAGTGGTGTGGAACAAGAAATTCGGCGACCACGCCGCCGGCTACACCATGACCGGCGCGCCGGTACTGATCAAAGACAAAGTCAGCGGCAAGGTGTTGCTGATCCACGGCAGCTCCGGCGATGAATTCGGCGTGGTCGGCCAACTGTATGCGCGCGACCCGGACACCGGCGAAGAAGTGTGGATGCGCCCTTTCGTGGAGGGCCATATGGGCCGTCTGAACGGCAAGGACAGCACGCCGACCGGCGACGTAAAAGCACCGTCGTGGCCGGACGACCCGACCACCGAAACCGGCAAGGTCGAGGCCTGGAGCCATGGCGGTGGCGCGCCCTGGCAGAGCGCGAGTTTCGATGCCGAGACCAACACTATTATCGTCGGCGCCGGCAACCCCGGCCCGTGGAACACCTGGGCGCGCACCGCCAAGGACGGCAACCCCCACGACTTCGACAGCCTCTACACCTCCGGCCAAGTGGGTGTCGACCCGAGCACCGGCGAAGTGAAGTGGTTCTACCAGCACACCCCGAACGACGCCTGGGACTTCTCCGGCAACAACGAACTGGTGCTGTTCGACTACAAGGGCAAGGACGGCAAAGTGGTCAAGGCCACCGGCCACGCCGACCGCAACGGTTTCTTCTACGTGGTCGACCGCAACAACGGCAAGCTGCAGAACGCCTTCCCGTTCGTGGACAACATCACCTGGGCCAGCCATATCGACCTGAAGACCGGTCGCCCCGTGGAAAACCCCGGCCAGCGCCCGGCCAAGCCATTGCCGGGTGAAACCAAGGGCAAGCCGGTGGAAGTCTCGCCGCCGTTCCTGGGGGGCAAGAACTGGAACCCCATGGCCTACAGCCAGGACACCGGGCTGTTCTACATCCCGGGCAACCAGTGGAAAGAGGAATACTGGACCGAAGAGGTCAACTACAAGAAGGGCTCGGCGTACCTGGGCATGGGCTTTCGCATCAAGCGCATGTATGACGACCACGTCGGCACCCTGCGGGCGATGAACCCGACCACCGGCAAGGTGGTGTGGGAGCACAAGGAAGCCTTGCCGCTGTGGGCCGGCGTGCTGGCGACCAAGGGCAACCTGGTGTTCACCGGCACCGGCGATGGTTTCTTCAAGGCTTTCGACGCGAAAACCGGCAAGGAACTGTGGAAGTTCCAGACCGGCAGCGGCATCGTCTCGCCGCCGATCACCTGGGAGCAGGATGGCGAGCAGTATGTCGGCGTGACCGTCGGCTATGGCGGCGCGGTGCCGCTGTGGGGTGGCGACATGGCCGAGCTGACCAAACCGGTGGCGCAAGGCGGGTCGTTCTGGGTGTTCAAGATTCCGAGCTGGGATCAGAAAACCGCCCAAAAATAGCTCTGGATCATGCGGAGCGGCTTTTGTGGCGAGGGAGCTTGCTCCCTCGCCACAGGTATCACAGAGATCTCACGATGAACTACCTGCCCTTGTTACTCCTGCTCTCCCTGCCCCTGGCGCACGCCGACGATGGCGACGACGCCCCGCTGATCATCAACGGCTGCACCATCGCCGAACACAGCCAATGCCCCGGCGCCAACCTCAAGGACGCCAACCTGCGCAACCAGAACCTCGGCAAGATGAACCTGGCCGGCGCCGACCTGCGCGGAGCTGACCTGCGCCACGCCAACCTCGACCTGGCCAACCTGGAAAAAGCCCAGCTGCAAGGCGCCAACCTCACCCGCGCCAGCCTGCAACAAAGCAACCTGCGCCTGGCCGACTTCACCGGCGCCACGTTGATGGCGGTGCAAGGCTGGGGCCTGTTTGCCCAGGGCGCGCAGTTTGAAAACGCCAACCTCAGCGCGGCGTACCTGCAATTTGCGCGGCTGTCGGGAGCGAAGATGCACAAGGTCAACCTGCGTGCGGCGGATCTGGAAATGACGTGGTTGAGCAAGGCGGATTTGCAGGGGGCCGACCTGAGTGATGCGAATTTGCAGGAGGCCAAGTTTGGTGAAAGCAACCTGGAAAATGCGAAGCTCACCGGCAGTCGCCAGCACTATGCGAACTTTCAGGACGCCAATATGGAAGGCTGCATGGACTGCCCCACCACCTGGGACCGTTAGCACACCGCCATTCAAATGTGAGAGGGGGCTTGCTCCCGATAGCAGTACATCAGTTGCCGATACGTCAACTGACCCACCGCTATCGGGAGCAAGCCCCCTCCCACAGGCGTTACGCACTGGCCCGCCTATCCAGCCACCCGCACCACCCCCATGTCGATCCCCAAATGCACCAATTCAGCATGGGAACTCACCTGCAACTTGCTCTTGAGCAGGGTCAGGTGGTTGGACACGGTCTTGCTGCTGATATTCAGCCGGTCGGCAATCGCTCGGGTAGGCGTGCCCCTGGCCAGCATCAGGAAAATTTCCAACTCCCGCGGCGTCATGCCCTGCAAGCGTTGATCGCTGGGCGTATAGGCCAGTTCGGTAGCCAGCGCCTGTTCGATGTAGGCGTGGCCGTCGAGGATGCGCCGCACCGCTTCAATCAACACCTCAGGCGCCGAGCTTTTGGTCAGGTAGCCTGAGGCCCCTGCGTCCAGAGCCTGGCGTACCAGCGGCAATTCGTCGTGCATGCTGAAAAACAGCACACGCAACTGCGGCAGGCGCTGGCGCAGGCGGCGGGTGGTTTCCAGGCCACTGATGCCCGGCAGGCCGAAGTCCATGATCACTAGGTTCGGCACCGCTTCCTGTACTCGGCTCAAGGCCTCTTCGCCACTGGCCGCCTCGCGCACCTCGATAGCCGGCAGCAATGCGCGCAACAGGCTGGCGTAGCCCTGGCGCACCACCGCATGGTCATCCACCAACAGAATATTCATGTGGCCTCCAACGGCATGTTCACTGCCAACGCCCAGCCGGCGCCGGGGTGGCTGAGGATCTTCAATTCGCCGCCCAGGCAGCGCGCGCGCTCAGCCATGGAATACAGGCCCACGCCCGGACGCTGGGGCGTCTGTGCACCGCGCCCGTTATCGCGCACCCACAGGCGCAGACGCGAACCGCGATGCTGCAGGCGCACGTGCACCTGGCTGGCGTTGGCATGCCGCAGGATGTTGGTCAGGGCTTCCTGGAGCAGGCGATACAGGTGGGTCTTGCTGGCGCCGGATAACGTCGGCAAGTCGCTACTGACCTGCAACCGGCACGGGATGCCGTGGCTGGCCTGCCACTGCGTGACCAGCATGGCGAACGCCTCGGCCATCGGCAGGTGTTGCAGGGCCACCGGGTAAAGGTCGTGGACCAGCGCGCGGAACCCTTGCTGCAACTGTTCGCAGTGTTCCTCCAGCTGCCCTACCGTGCGCGTAAGCACCTGAGGCTGATCGGCCACCAGGCGCAACAGGCACGCCTGGGCGCGGATACCGGCCAGGTACTGGCCGAGGTCGTCGTGCAGGGTCTGGGCCAAGTGGGTACGTTCCTGTTCCTGCACCGCCAGCAAGGTTTGGGTAAGTTGGGTGTTGTCGGTGCGCGCCTGTTCCAGGGCGTCAGTCATGCGGTTGAAGTGCAGTGCCAGTTGCCGCGCTTCCGGCGAGCCATGCGTGTGCAAGCGCACATTGAGCCGGCCGGCGCACACCTGTTGCAGGGCGCGCAGCAGTTCGTCCAGCACGCCCATGCCACGGCGCACCGCCCAGCGGATGGTCAACAGGCTCAGCGCCAGCGCCATGATGCACAGGCCCAGCAGTTGCTGCAGGGAGTCCCAGACCTCGTCGATTTCATCCCGTGGGTCGACCGCGATGGCGACGCGCCGACCGTCCGGCAAGTCCAGCACCTGGGCCGTGCGCCGGGCCTCGACGAACAATAGGCGCCCGAGCCAGGCATCCAGGCCCTGCGCCGTGGGCGTGCGCACGGTCTCGCCCGGCTTGAGCCAGTGCACGCGCACATGGCGCAGGCTGGCGGTGAGTTTGGGTTGCAGGCTGGCGGGGTCGCGCGCGGCGGTCTCGCTCAGGTAGTGCACCACCGCTTCGGCCGACTGCAACTCGCGCTCCACGTCCGCCAGCGCCTGGTGCAACAACAGCGCGGTGCAGGCGCAGGTGACCAGGACGAAGAAGCCGCACACCCACAGGTTGATCCGCCACAAGGCCGACAAGACGCGCATGCTGGTGTCACTCCTGTGAAAAGGGCCTCTGGTGTTCCATGCTAAAACCGCACGGCGCGCGTGGGGCTACTACCTTGGTACTGGCCCGGCGGTACTTTCTGCATATTTGCAGCGCCCCCAAGGCTTCCTATGCTGGCGCTACCTGTCATGGAGTGCCTTATGCGCCAGCTCGCCCCTTATGCCGTGGTCTGCCTGATGGCGATCGCCTGGGCCACCACCGGCCAGGCCGCCGAGACGCCGTTGCAGGTGCAGATCGGCTACCTGGGCTATCGACCTGACCCTGGGCCGCTGCTGTCGAATGTGATTGCCGAACCCGCCGATGCCGGGCAACGCGGCGCCGAACTGGCGATCATCGACAGCAACAGCACCGGCGCCTTTCTCAATCAACGCTACAGCCTGGCCACCGCCACGGTGGACACGGCCGACGCGCTGCTCGCCGCCGCCAAGGCCCAACACGACCAGGGCCTGCGCCTGTTCGTGGTGAACGCCCCCGCCGCCAGCCTGCGCCAACTCAGCGCCGCCCTGCCCGACAGCCTGCTGTTCAACGCCGGCAGCCCCGACGACAGCCTGCGCAGCACCGACTGCCTGAACAATGTGCTGCATACCTTGCCCAGCCGCGCGATGCTCGCCGATGCCCTGGCGCAGTTTCTGGTGCTGCGCAAATGGCAAAAGGCGCTGCTGATCGTCGGCCCCACCGACGATGACCACGCCTATGCCGCCGCCCTGCGCCGCGCCGCCAGACGCTTCGGTGTGCAACTGGTGGCGGAAAAATCCTGGCGTTTCGATAACGACCAACGCCGCAGCGCCCAGGCGGATATGCCACTGTTCACCCAGACCGCCGAATACGATGTGGTGCTGGTGGCCGACGAACGCGGCGACTTCGGCGAGTACGTGCCCTATCAAACCTGGTACCCGCGTCCCGTCGCCGGGACCCAGGGCCTGACGCCCACCGGCTGGCACAAAACCGTCGAGACCTACGGCGCGGCCCAATTGCAAAAACGCTTCGAGGCCCTGGCCGGGCGCTGGATGAACGACCGCGACTTCGCCGCCTGGATGGCCGTGCGCAGCGTCGCCAGCGCGGTGAGCCGGTTGCGCCAGGCCGATGCCATGGCGATCCGCCAACTGGCGCTCAGCGAACACCTGCCGCTGGACGGCTTCAAGGGCCGCAAGCTCAGCTACCGCCCCTGGAACGGCGAGCTGCGCCAACCGATACCCCTCGTACAACCGCGCGCCCTGGTCAGCACCTCACCCCAGGACGGTTTCCTGCACCCCACCAATGAAATGGACAGCCTGGGCTACGACAAGCCCGAGGTGACTTGCCGCTTTCCCTGATCGCCGTCCCACAATAATAAGGAATCCGCCATGCGCCGCACCCTGCTCTCATGCGCCCTGCTGCTCGCCGCCGGGCACGCGGTGGCCAGCACCGCCTGGGTCTCCAACGAGAAAGACAACAGCCTGAGCCTGATCGACCTGCAGACCCTGCAAGTCACCGACACCCTCAAGGTCGGCCAGCGCCCGCGGGGCCTGCTGCTGTCCCATGACAACAAGCTGCTGTACATCTGCGCCAGCGACTCGGACCGGGTGCAGGTGATGGACGTGGCCACGCGCAAGATCATCAAGGAACTGCCCTCCGGCAAAGACCCCGAGCAGTTTGCCCTGCACCCCAATAATCGCTGGCTGTATGTGTCCAACGAAGACGATGCGCTGGTCACGGTGATCGACACCGAGACCGCCAAGGTGCTCGGCCAGATCAACGTCGGCGTCGAGCCCGAGGGCATGGCGGTGAGCCCGGACGGCAAGTGGGCGGTGAACACCAGCGAAACCACGAACATGCTGCACTGGATCGACACCAGCACCCAGACCCTGGCCGACAGCACCCTGGTGGACCAGCGCCCACGCTTTGTCGAGTTCAACCACGACGGCTCGCAGCTGTGGGCGTCGGCGGAAATCGGCGGCACCGTGACCATTCTCGACGTGGCCAGCCGCGCGGTCCTCAAGACCCTGACGTTCGCCATCAAAGGCGTGCACCCGGACAAGGTGCAGCCGGTAGGCATCAAGCTCAGCGCCGACGGCAAATACGGCTTTGTCGCCCTCGGCCCGGCCAACCATGTGGCGGTGATCGATGCCAAGACGTTCGAGATCCTCGACTACCTGCTGGTGGGCCGCCGCGTGTGGCAGATGGCGTTTACCCCGGACCAGAAACAACTGCTGGCCACCAACGGCGTGAGCGGTGATGTGTCGGTGATCGACGTGGACAGCCTCAAGGTGATCAAGTCGGTGAAAGTCGGGCGCTACCCCTGGGGCGTGGTGGTGACGCCATGAGTGCCCTGGAGGTCCGTGCGCTGAGTTTCGCCTACGGCTCGCGCGAGGCCTTGAGCGCGGTGAGTTTCAGCCTGGCCGCGGGACAGTTTGCGGCATTGCTGGGGCCCAACGGCGCGGGTAAATCGACATTGATTGCCCTGCTGACCCGCCTGTATGACCTGCAGACCGGCGATATCCGCGTGTGCGGGCATTCCTTGCGCGGGGCACCGCGTGCCGCCCTCCCCCAACTGGGCGTGGTGTTCCAGCAAAGCACCCTGGACCTGGACTTGAGCGTGGAACAGAACCTGCGCTACCACGCCGCGCTGCACGGCTTGTCGCGGCGCCGGACCGACGCACGGGTCGAGGCCGAACTGGCGCGCCAGGGCCTCACCGAGCGGCGACGCGAGAAGGTTCGCGAACTCAACGGCGGGCACCGTCGGCGCGTGGAAATTGCCCGGGCGTTGCTGCATGAGCCGCGCGTGCTGCTGCTCGACGAAGCCAGCGTCGGCCTCGACCCCGCCAGCCGCCTGGCCCTGAACCAGCATGTGCGCAGCCTGTGCGCCGAACACGGCATCAGCGTGCTGTGGACCACCCACTTGCTGGATGAGGTGCAGGCCAGCGACGCACTGATGATTCTGCATCAGGGCCGCTTGGTGGCCAGCGGGCAAGTCGATGTGCTCACTCAACAACAGGGCGATGATCTGGGCAGCCTGTTCGCCCGGCTGACGCGCCCCGCCATTGCGGGGGCCGCGGCATGAGCGCTTATTGGCAATGCCTGCGCGGCATCGTGCTGCGTGAATGGCTGCGCTTTGTGTTGCAGCGCACGCGGTTTCTCAGCGCCCTGGTGCGCCCGCTGCTGTGGCTGGTGGTGTTTGCCGCCGGGTTCCGCGCGGCCCTGGGTATCTCGGTGATCGAGCCCTACGACACCTACATCCCCTACGAGGTCTACATCATCCCCGGCCTGGCCTGCATGATCTTGCTGTTCAATGGCATGCAAGGTTCGCTGTCGATGGTCTACGACCGCGAGATGGGCAGCATGCGCGTGCTGTTGACCAGCCCGTTGCCGCGTACGTTTTTGCTGTGCGGCAAACTCTTGGCCACAGCGTTGATCTCGTTGTTGCAGGTATACGGCTTCCTGGCGATTGCCTGGGTGTATGGCGTGCAACCGCCGGCCATGGGGCTGTTGCTCGCCCTGCCCGCGTTGCTGCTGGTGGCGTTGATGCTCAGTGCCCTGGGCTTGTTGCTGTCGAACGCGATTCGCCAATTGGAAAACTTCGCCGGGGTGATGAACTTCGTGATCTTCCCGTTGTTTTTCATGTCTTCGGCGCTGTACCCGCTGTGGAAGATGCGCGACTCCAGCGAGTGGTTGTACTGGCTGTGCGCGATCAACCCGTTTACCCATGCGGTGGAGCTGGTGCGCTTTGCCCTGTATGAGCGCTTCGCCGGGCTGGCACTGGCGGTGTGCCTGGGGCTGACCGTGCTGTTCACGCTGTTGGCGGTGCTGACCTTCAACCCCCAGCACGCGGCGCTGCGCAAAAAAGGTTGAGGGCGGCAAAACTACTACTTTAGTACTGGTTTTGCTGTCTATCGTCGCATTCCCAAGGCAGCGCGACTCACGTGTAATGGCGGCATAACGATAAGGACTACACCGTCATGCTGCCTTCACGACTGCCCCTGTTGGCGTTGCTGTGCCTGCTCTGCGTCAACGCTCAGGCCGACACCCCGCTGTTTTCCATCGACGGCTATCGCATCGGCCTGTACCGCAGCCCCACGCCCGACCACCTGCCGGGCGCCACGATTGTCGACACCCCTGCCCTGCAAACCCTGCTCAACCAAACGCCGCCACCGGTGCTGATCGACGTGTACCGCCGCCAGTGGCTGCAAGGTCGCTTCATCGAAGACCAACCCCACGCCAACCTGCCCGGCAGCCACTGGCTGGCCAACACCGGCGATGGCAACCTCACGCCCGAGTGGCAAGGCTACTTCGTGCGCCACCTGTACAGGCTCACCGGCGGCAACCTCGCACGCCCGCTGGTGTTCTACTGCCGCTCCGATTGCTGGCTGAGTTGGAACGCGGTAAAACGTGCCGCCAACCTGGGCTATACCTCTGTGTATTGGTATCGCGATGGGTTGGACGCGTGGGAAGCGGCAAAGCTGCCGGTGACGGCTGCGACACCCGAGCCTTTTCAATAAAAACCCACAACAAGAAGGTGAACGGCCATGTACAAAATCCTGATAGCCGACGATCACCCGCTGTTTCGCGAGGCGATCCACAACGTCATCAGCGACGGCTTCCCCGGCAGCGAGGTGATGGAAACCGCCGACCTGGACAGCGCCCTTGTCCTGACCCAGGAACACGATGACCTCGATTTGATCCTGCTGGACCTGAACATGCCCGGCATGCACGGCCTCAACGGTTTGATCAACCTGCGCAACGAGGCACCGACCATCCCGGTGGTGATCGTCTCGGCCGAGCAGGACAAGCAGATCGTGCTGCAAGCCATCACCTATGGCGCGGTGGGCTTTATCACCAAGTCCTCGCCACGCCTGCAAATGACCGAGGCGATCCAGCAGATTCTCAACGGCAATGTGTACTTGCCGCCCGACATCATCCGCACCCAGAAAACCGGCACCCACAGGCGCCTCAACGAAAACCCGGGCTTTGCCCCTGAACTGTTGCAGGCCCTGACGCGCAAGCAGTTGCTGGTGCTGGAGCGCATGACCAAGGGCGAGTCGAACAAGCAGATCGCGTACACCCTGGAAATTGCCGAGACCACGGTGAAGGCCCATGTGTCGGCGATCCTGCGCAAGTTGAATGTGCATAACCGGGTGCAGGCGATCCTAAGTGCCGGGGATATCGATTTCGGCTCCTACCTGCGCCGCTGATCCCCAGACACAACACAGGTCAAATGTGGGATCTCCATTGGAGGGTACTTCGCTGTTCACTTGCCGAGCAGGTGGCTTATCGCGATTTTGAGCTTCATCGGGCGCACCGGTTTGTGCATCAAGGTGTGCCCCAACTCGCGGATCTGCTGCTTCAATTCGTTGCTGTAGTTGGCGGTGATCATCAGCGCAGCTATCGCGCGACCGCGTCGGGCGTTGATGCGGGCGACGGCGTCAACGCCGTTCTGGTCGTCGTCGAGGTGGTAGTCGGCGATCAGCAAATCCGCCTCGGCATGGTAGTTGTCCACCTGCCGTGCCAGGTCTTGCTCGGACAATGCGGTAATCACCTGGCAGCCCCAGCCTTCGAGCAAAGTGCGCATTCCCGCGCAGATCGCCGCGTCGTTATCCAGCACCCACACCCGTGCGCCTTGCAGGCGTTCGAGCATCGGTTCACTCATGGCCAGCGTCGGCAGCGACTTGGGCGCGGTGGCGCTCAAGGGCACCTCCACCGAGAACATCGAGCCCTTGCCCGGCCAGGATTTGACACTGATGCGATGACCAAGAATCCCGGCGATTTTCTCCACGATCGCCAACCCCAGGCCCAAGCCACGATCCTGGTCTGGACGCTGCACATCGCCACGCTTGAACTCCTGGAAAATCTCTTCCAGACGCTCCTCGGCGATGCCCATGCCGCTGTCCCACACCTGGATCGACAAGCGCTGATGCTGGCGTCGACACCCCAGCACAATGCGCCCTTGATAAGTGTAGCGGATCGCGTTGCTCAGCAGGTTGCGCAGGATCCGCGCCAATAGCTGGATGTCGCTGCGCACCAGCGCGGAACAGCCGATGAAGTGCAGCTCCAGCCCTTCGCTGCGGGCCAATTCGGTGTACTCGGCGGCCAGGTTATCGAGCAATTCGCTCAAGGCGAACGGCGCGATATCGGCCTTGATCACCCCGGCGTCCAGCTTGGAAATATCCACCAGGGTGCCCAGCAGGTTTTCCACGTCTTCCAGGGAATTGCTCACGTTGCGCACCAGTTTTTCACTCGGGCGCTCCAACAAGGCGCTGGTGAACAGCCGTGCGGCGTTGAGCGGTTGCAGCAGGTCGTGGCTGACGGCCGCGAGGAATTTGGTTTTTGACAGGTTGGCCTGTTCAGCCTCCAGCTTGGCCTCGCGCAGGCGGCTTTCCATGCGCCGGCGCTCGTCGATTTCCTTGAGCAATTGGTCATTGAGCGCCGTGAGTTCCGAGGTGCGCTGGGCGACGCGCTGTTCCAGGTGCTGATAGGCCTGGTGCAGGGCTTCGGCGGTGCGGCGGCGTTCGGTGATGTCGCGGATCAACACAAAGATCCCCACCACTTCGCCACTGGCCAGCATGTTCGGCACGTAGGAGCGCAGCATGTAGCGTTCCTGGTTATTGATATTGGTCTCGGCGAATTCGAAGGTCACGCTCTCGCCGGCCAGGGCGCGGGCGACGTAGGCGTCCAGGCGCTGGCAGTGCTGTTCGCTGTGCACTTGGCGCAGGCTCTGGCCGAGCATCATGCCGCGCGGCCAGCAGTACCATTCTTCGTAGACTTTATTGGTGAACTCATAGACCAGGTCGGCATTCAGGTAGCCGATCAGCGCCGGTACGTTATCGGTGATCAGGCGAATCCAGCGCTCGCTTTCCTGGGCTTTCTGCGCCGCCACTTGTTCGCCGCGCAGGGTTTCGGCGCGCAGCCGGGCGTTGATCAGCAGGTGGTTGCTGGCCTTGAGTTCGGCCATCGCCTGGTTCAGCGCATCGGTACGTTCGCGCACTTGCTCGGCCAGCACCACCGAATGCTGGAAGGTGGTGTACGGGTTATTGCCCTGGCTCATGCCGGACTCGATGCGCTCGATCAGCGCCGCGTTGATCCGCGCCAGCTTGTGATTGTCCTGTCGCAGCTGGGCCAACTGGGCGAGCAGTTCAGCGCCGGCCGCGGGCAATGGCGACCCCGGTGAAGGTCTGGTTGATATGCATGCCATTGAACTGTTCTCCGTAGGTGTTGAAACCCATCACCCGCTTGGCTTGCAGGAAGCTGCCGATCTGCTCCAGGTCGCCGGCGTCTTCCAGCTCCAGGCGGCGCAGGAAGCAGTCGCAGCCGAGGGTCAGCAGCAAGTCGCCAAGGCGTGAGTGCAGGCCGTCGAACAGGCTTTCCAGGTTGGGCAGGATCGGGCCGGGCGTCATCACGGTCAGCACGATGCCGTTTTCCACCGCACAGTAGAAACTCAGGCTCAGGTCTGCGTGCACCTGTTGGATGGCGCGCACGTAGTACTGGTCATGGATACGCACCGCCAGCGGGTGGGCGGCGAAGGTGCGGTGGTCGAGGTCGGCCACCGCCACGCCGATATGCCGGGCATACTCTTCGGCGGCGGGTTCGGCGTTGAGTTCATAGACCCGGCGCGAGGGGCTGTCGGCACCGGTCACCACCAGTTTCTCCGCTCGCGGCAGGATGTGGTGGGTGGTGAACACCTCGAAATCCAGCCAGGTATTGACCAACACCACCACCGCCGCGCCGCTGTGGAACGCGCCGTTGAAGTAAACGTGGGTGTGGGTGAGAAAGTTGTCATCGCCAGCCGAGCCGCCAAAGTGCGGGATATCGCCAAGGGCGGCGCTGAGGGCGGCGAGCACCATCTCTTCGCGGCTGGACAGACCATCGAGCAGGGTCAGGGCAAACGTGTTGCCTTTGATGGGGGCCAGGGTATTGCTGCGGCAACCGCCGACCAGCCGTTCGACCATGTGCTGGGCGTCGATCAGGCTGAAGTGCTCGACCTGGTCGATCAGCTCGGTGGCGATGGAAAAGTGCGCATGGTTGAAACCCATCGCGGTAATGCAATTGCGGCCGTAGCCTTGGGGCGTGATCTCGCCGGCGCTGGTGCAACCCACCACGCGCACATTGCCGAAACACTGTTGCAAGGCCTGGCCCAACGCCTGCAAATCGTAGGAAGCCGAACAGAAAAACAGCACAAACCCCAGGTAGGGGTGCAGCAGTTGGCGGGCCAACTCCTCAGCCGCCTGCCCCGCGTCGGTGGCCTGGGACATGGCGCTGACTACGCCTTCACTGTTATGCATCGTTGGTTCCCCCTCTGAGGCATGAGTGTACGAAGGGCTGGGGGCGGGACCTATGCTACTTGTGTACTGGGTAGGGGGATGCGATGGGATGACTCTCTCAAGACTGATGGAGATCAAAATGTGGGAGGGGCAAGTCGAATCGTCGCACCGCCCCTCCCACAGTTAACCGCATTACCAAGTCAAGACAGCACCGACGGCGAAGGTATCGGTGTCTTCATTCTGGGCGCTGGTGTCATGCCCCTTGATCTGGAACTGGTTGTACTCGGCCACCAGCTTCAGGTTGTCGTTCACGTCATGAAACAGCGCAACCCCGCGCGTCTCATAATCCGCGCCACTGCCCACCACGCCGTTGCCGTCATCCTTTGTTTTACCGTAGGACAGCGCCAGGCGGTTCTTGCCCAGTTTGTACGAGCCCTGCACCAGGTAGCCGTTGCTGTCCACATTACGCAGGGTGGCCTCCCCGGCATTGTTGGTGAAGAACGGGTTGATGCCCTTGGCCTGGAAGCCGGAACCGGTCAGCGACAAGCCGCCCATTTTGGCTTGCACGCCATAACCCAGGCCCTTGGAGGTGACCGAGGCCACGGAGGAGTCGGTGTTATCGGAGGTCTGGTAGCTGCCGTTGAGCCAACTGTAGATCTTCGCCCCGCCCAGGTCGAACTGGTAGGTGACCTCGCTTTCGGTGCGCGGGTTCTCCTGGTAGGCCTTGCCCACGGCGCTGCTGTCGTTGGTGTCGACCGGGTCCATGATGCCGACGGCCACGCGCAGGCCGTCCATCACCGGAGTGCGATAGGTGATCTGCGAGGTGGGGAACGGGTATGGGTAACCGCTGCCGATATTGCCGAACGACGCCCCGCCGCCGTCCACCAGGCCGAGGCTGTCGCTGACCTGGCCGTAACCGGCTAGCAGTTCATCGAGCAGGATGTTGGAGCGGGCGAACAGGCCGAAGTCCTTGCCGATCAGCACTTCGCCCCACTCGGGGTTGGCCACGGTGCCGTAGAACTGGCGCACGTCGATGGCGGTGTCGGTGCCGTTGGTTTCGCTGTCGTTGATGGTGACCCAGAACGAGGCGCGGGCGCCGAGCTTGAGGTCGTCGACCTGCTTGCTCATGTTGAAGCCCAGGTAGTTGGGCAGGAAGCCCATCTTCACGCGGGATTGACGGCGGTCGTACTGGTCGCCGGCGCGGTCCACATCGCTGTTGACGTAGAAAGCGTTGATGTAGCCGTCGGTGGAAAAGGTGGTTTCGTCCTTGTCGTACAGCATGATTTCGGCGCCAGCCAACGGGCTGAGGCTCAGGCCGACGATAAACGCAGGTAACAGACGCAGGGGGACATTTTTATTGTTATGCATAACGCGCTCCGCAACGGGGACTTGATGTCGGAGGCGATTATCGAAAGGCGCCAGGCCACGGCCTACGCTGCCTTGGCCGTGGTTTGAAGGTGCTTTGGGTGGGCAGCGGGTGCCCGGCAATTCTGGCGTAAGACGGGCCCGCTCGCAGGCCCGGCACTTAATGCGTAAGACCGGCCTTGGCCAACATGCCCACGGCAACCAGTACACAGAGGCCGGCAAACCCCACCTGCAAGGCGCGCGCGGGAATCACCGAACACAGGCGTCGGCCGACCAGCATGCCGACGATGCTCGCGCCGATGAACATCCACCCGACCGACTCGATGCGCACGCCCGCACGCAACGCCCCCGCCACGCCGATCAGCGAAATCAGGCTGATGACCATCAGCGACGTGGCGACGATGCCGCGCATCTGCACGTCGGTGAGCTGCTTGAACGCCGGTACGATCAGGAAACCGCCACCCACGCCGAGCAGGCCGGACACCGCACCGGTCACGGCGCCCAACGCGGCCAGGGTGGCGCTGCACTTGGCGGTCCAGGCCAGGCGCCCGGTCTGCTGGTTGAGCATGCAGTTCTTCTGACCCCAGGACGCGGCGCCGTGGTCGCTCGGCCCGACCTCGAGCTTTTCGCGCTGCAGCATGCGCCAGGCCACCAGCACCATCAGCGCACTGAACAGGCCCATCAGCAGTGGTTCCGGCAATTGGTGGGCAAAGAACACGCCCAGCGGCGAAAACAGCCCGCCCAGCAACGCGATCAACAACGCGGCGCGGTAACGCACCAGGCCATGGCGCAAGCCGTCAATCGCCCCGACGGCCGCCGCCGCGCCCACCGCGAGCAGCGAGATTGGCGCGGCCTGGGTCATGCTCAACCCCAGGCCCAGCACCAACGCCGGCACCCCGAGGATGCCGCCGCCCGCACCGGTCAGGCCCATGACCAGGCCCATCAACAACCCCAACACACTGGCCAGCAGCATTCAGTCCACCTTGCTCAGGCGGGTCAGCCACTCGCGGCCCTTGAGCATGCCGTTCCAGTAGAACCACGGCAGCAAGGTGGCCTTGAGGAACCACATCGAACGCCGCGCACGGGTCGCATCGAGGGGGAACGTCGGCAGCAACTTGCCGCCGTAGCCGAACTCGGCCAGTACCACCTTGCCCTTCTCCACCGTCAACGGGCAGGAACCGTAGCCGTCGTACTTGAGCGGCAGCGGCGCCTGTTTGCGCAGGGCCAGCAGGTTTTCGGCAACCACCACGATTTGCTTGCGCACGGCGGCGGCAGTCTTGGCATTGGTGGTGCCGCACACATCGCCCAGGCCGAAAATGTGCGGGTAACGCAGGTGTTGCAGGCTGTGGGGGTTCACGTCGCACCAACCGGCGGCGTCGGCCAGCGGGCTGTGGCGGATAAAATCCGGAGACACCTGTGGGGGGACCACGTGCAGCATGTCGAAGGATTTCTCCTCGACGGTGCCATTGCCTTCGGCATCCTTCACCTCGAACCAGGCCTTGCGCGCCGGGCCATCGACCTTCACCAGGTTGGAATTGAACGCCAGGCGCGCGTTGTATTTTTCCACGTACTTCATCAGCGGCGGCACAAAGGTCGCCACGCCGAACAACGCCGCGCCGGCCAGGTTGAATTCGACGTCGATGTGCTTGAGGTTGCCCTGCTTGAGCCAGTGATCGCAGGACAGGTACATGGCCTTTTGCGGCGCACCGGCGCATTTGATCGGCATCGCCGGCTGAGTAAACAGCGCCTTGCCGCCCTTGAGTTGCCGCACCAGTTGCCAGGTGTAGGCCGCGTGTTCGTAGCTGTAGTTGGATGTGACGCCGTGCTGGCCCAGGGTGTTTTCCAGGCCTTCGATTTTTTCCCAGGCCAGGCGCAGGCCGGGGCAGACAATCAGGTTGTTCCAGGTGACGCGCTGGCCGCTGTCGAGCACCAGGGTCTGCTCGTCCGGCAGCAGCTCAGTGACGGCCGCCTGCACCCAGGTCACGCCATTGGGCAGCACGTCAGCCAGGGGGCGACGGGTCTTTTTCACGTCATAGGCGCCACCGCCGACCAGGGTCCAGGCTGGCTGGTAACAGTGATAGTCGCTCGGTTCGATCAGGGTGATGTTCAGGTGCGGGTCGCGCTTGAGCAAGCTGGCCAGCAGGCCGATGCCCGCCGAACCGCCGCCGATGACAACGATATCGCCACTGATGGTTGGGCCCCAGTGTTGGTCGGTCATGGTCTATTGCCTTTTATCGTCAATGCACACAAGGGTCGCTGCCGTATGGCGTCACGCCCAGCTTTTTATCACCGCGCCGCAGTACAGGCCGGACAGGGTCTTCATCACTTGAATCACTTCGTGGCTGGCCAATCCGTAGAAAATATATTTGCCTTCCCGACGGGTGGCGACCAACCCTTCATCGCGCAAAATGCCCAACTGTTGCGACAGCGTGGGCTGGCGTACGCCCGTCAGGGCTTCCAGCTCGCCGACGTTGCGCTCGCCCTGGGTCAACTGGCACAGGATCAGCAAGCGGTCCTCATTGGCCAACGCCTTGAGCAACGCGCAGGCCTTGGACGCCGACGCACGCAACTGGGCGACTTCGCCTTCACTCAGAGTAGATTCCATTTGCCTCGGGTCCTTTGCGTCACTTAAGCTCGAAACATTATGTGTAAATGTAAAGTGATTGTAATCACTTTTTTCCGCAGCAGGGGTAGCCGTCATGTCAGCGTTGATTCATTCCTTTTTGGACGAGGCGTCGTCGACCTACACCTACGTCGTCTATGAAACAGACGGCGGCCCCTGCGCCATCGTCGATTCGGTGCTCAACTACGACCCGGCCTCCGGGCGCACCGACACGCGCCAGGCCGACAAGGTTATTGCCTTTGTCCGCGAACACCAGCTGCAGGTCGAGTGGTTGCTGGAAACCCATGCCCACGCCGACCACTTATCGGCCGCGCCGTACCTGCGTCGCACCCTGGGCGGCAAGATCGCCATCGGCCAGAGCATCAGCAAGGTGCAGGACGTGTTCAAGCACCTGTTCAACCTGGAGCCGGAATTTCGCGTCGACGGCTCGCAGTTCGATCACCTGTTCGCGCCGGATGAGGTCTTCCACATCGGCAATTTGAAGGCTCAGGCCCTGCATGTTCCGGGACACACCCCCGCCGACATGGCCTATTTGATCGACGGGCGCTTGATTCTGGTGGGTGACACGCTGTTCATGCCCGACGTGGGCACCGCCCGCTGCGACTTCCCCGGTGGCGATGCCCGGCAGTTGTATGCGTCGATGCGCACACTGTTGGCCTTCCCGCCCGAGACGCGGTTGTACGTGTGTCATGACTACCCGCCCGAAGGTCGCGAGGCCCAATGCTTAACCACCGTGGCGCAGCAGCGCGCGGGGAATATTCATGTGCATGACGGTGTGGATGAGGCCGCGTTCGTGGCGATGCGCACCCAGCGGGATGCGGGGCTGGGGATGCCGACGTTGCTGCTGCCGGCGATCCAGGTGAATGTGCGGGCGGGGAATCTGCCGCCAGCAGAAGAGAACGGCGTGACTTACCTGAAGATCCCGCTCAACCAACTTTGAAATGCGGTTAAAACTGTGGGAGGGGGTTTGCTCCCTCCCACAGTTTTTAACCGAGTTGAGTCAGGAACCGAGGCTGATGCCGTTGGCCGGCAGGGGCAGCGCGGTTTTATAGCGCACCTGCTTGAGCGCAAAACTCGACCGAATGTTCGCCACCCCCGGCACCTTGGTCAAAAAGTCCATCATGAAGCGCTCCAGCGACTGGATCGTCGGCACCAGCACACGGATCAAATAGTCCGGGTCGCCCGCCATCAAATAGCACTCCATCACCTCGGGGCGGTCGGAAATCGCCCCTTCGAACTGCTGCAACGCCAGCTCGTTCTGCTTTTCCAGGCTCACGTGGATGAACACGTTGACGTGCAGCCCCAGCAGATCGGCGTCGAGCAGGGTGACCTGCTCGCGAATCAGCCCCAACTCTTCCATCGCCTTGACCCGGTTGAAGCACGGCGTGGGCGACAGGTTGACCGAGCGGGCCAGGTCGGCGTTGGTGATGCGGGCATTCTCCTGCAGAGCGTTGAGAATGCCGATGTCGGTACGGTCCAGTTTGCGCATGAGACAAAATCACCTGTTTATTATGTTTATGCAGTTTTTTTATCCGCAAATGATCCCAAGCGCAACGAAACACAGATAAATATTCTTCTACGCCCCGCCTATGATTGTTGTAGGACAGGATTTCTTCTACCCGAAGACTGACTGTCAGCTAGCGCGCCCACTACAAGAAATTCACAAGATCGAGCGTAGAAGCCATGAACCAGCCGTATGCACCATTGCGCCTGCACGTCCCCGAACCCTCGGGACGACCAGGCTGCAAGACCGACTTTACCTACCTGCGCCTATCCGACGCCGGCCTGGTGCGCAAACCCGCCATCGACGTAGAACCCGCCGACACCGCCGACCTGGCCAAGGGCCTGATCCGTGTGCTCGACGATCAGGGCCAGGCCCTGGGCCCATGGGCCGAAGGGGTTCCGGTAGACATCCTGCGCAAGGGCATGCGCGCCATGCTCAAGACGCGCATCTTCGACAACCGCATGGTGGTCGCCCAGCGTCAGAAAAAAATGTCGTTCTACATGCAGAGCCTTGGCGAAGAAGCCATTGGCAGCGCCCAGGCCCTGGCCTTGAACATCGACGACATGTGCTTCCCCACCTACCGCCAGCAAAGCATCCTGATGGCCCGCGACGTGCCGCTGGTGGACCTGATCTGCCAGTTGCTGTCCAACGAACGCGACCCGCTCAAGGGCCGCCAGTTGCCGATCATGTATTCGGTGAAAGACGCGGGTTTCTTCACCATTTCCGGCAACCTCGCCACTCAATTCGTACAGGGTGTGGGCTGGGGCATGGCCTCGGCGATCAAGGGCGATACCAAGATCGCCTCGGCCTGGATCGGCGACGGCGCCACCGCCGAGTCCGACTTCCACACCGCCCTCACCTTCGCCCACGTGTACCGGGCGCCGGTGATTCTCAACGTGGTCAACAACCAATGGGCCATCTCCACCTTCCAGGCCATCGCCGGCGGTGAAGCCACCACGTTCGCCGGACGCGGCGTCGGTTGTGGCATCGCCTCTTTGCGCGTGGACGGCAACGACTTTATCGCGGTGTACGCGGCCTCCGCCTGGGCCGCCGAACGTGCGCGCCGCAACCTCGGCCCGACCCTCATCGAATGGGTCACCTACCGCGCCGGCCCGCATTCCACCTCCGATGATCCGTCCAAATACCGCCCCGCCGACGACTGGAGCCACTTCCCGTTGGGCGATCCGATTGCGCGCCTCAAACAGCACCTGATCAGGATTGGCCAGTGGTCCGAAGAGGAACACGCGGCAGTCACCGCCGAACTTGAAGCCGAAGTCATCGCGGCGCAAAAACAGGCCGAACAGTACGGCACCCTGGCCGGCGGCCAGATTCCAAGCGCCGCGACCATGTTCGAGGACGTCTACAAAGAGATGCCGGAGCACTTGAAGCGCCAGCGTCAAGAGCTGGGGGTTTGACATGAACGATCACAACAACAGTATCGAACTGGAAACCGCCATGACCACCACCACCATGACCATGATCCAGGCCCTGCGCTCGGCCATGGACGTGATGCTCGAACGCGACGACAACGTGGTGGTGTTCGGCCAGGACGTCGGCTATTTCGGCGGCGTGTTCCGCTGCACCGAAGGCTTGCAGACCAAGTACGGCAGCTCGCGGGTGTTCGACGCACCGATTTCCGAAAGCGGCATTATCGGCGTGGCCGTGGGCATGGGTGCCTATGGCCTGCGTCCGGTGGCCGAAATCCAGTTCGCCGACTACGTCTACCCCGCCACCGACCAGATCATCTCCGAAGCCGCGCGCCTGCGTTACCGCTCGGCCGGCCAGTTCACCGCGCCGCTGACCATGCGCATGCCCTGCGGCGGCGGCATCTACGGCGGCCAGACCCACAGCCAGAGTATCGAAGCGGTGTTCACCCAGGTCTGCGGCCTGCGCACGGTGATGCCATCCAACCCGTATGACGCCAAAGGCCTGTTGATCGCCTCCATCGAAAACGATGATCCGGTGATCTTCCTGGAGCCCAAGCGTCTGTACAACGGCCCGTTCGACGGCCATCACGACCGCCCGGTAACCCCGTGGTCGAAACACCCGCAAGCGCAAGTGCCGGACGGTTACTACACCGTGCCGCTGGACGTGGCCGCCATCGTGCGTCCGGGGTCGGCCGTGACGGTGCTGACCTACGGCACCACCGTGTATGTGTCGCAAGTCGCCGCCGAAGAAACCGGCATCGACGCCGAGGTCATTGACCTGCGCAGCCTGTGGCCGCTGGACCTGGAGACCATCGTCAAGTCGGTGAAGAAGACCGGCCGTTGCGTAGTGGTGCACGAAGCCACGCGTACCTGCGGTTTTGGCGCCGAGTTGGTGTCGCTGGTGCAGGAGCATTGCTTCCACCACCTGGAAGCGCCGATCGAACGCGTCACCGGCTGGGACACCCCCTACCCGCACGCGCAGGAGTGGGCGTATTTCCCAGGGCCGTCCCGAGTGGGCGCGGCGTTGAAACGGGTCATGGAGGTCTGAATGGGCACGCACGTTATCAAGATGCCGGACATCGGCGAAGGCATCGCGGAAGTTGAATTGTCGCAGTGGCATGTGAAGGTCGGCGACCTGGTCGTCGAAGACCAGGTGCTGGCGGATGTGATGACCGACAAGGCGATGGTGGACATTCCCTCGCCCGTGCACGGCAAGGTGATTTCCCTCGGTGGCGAGCCGGGCGAGGTCATGGCCGTGGGCAGTATTCTGATCAGCATTGAAGTGGAAGGCGCCGGTAACGCCAAGGACGCGCCGGTGGCGGCTGAGCCGCCGAAGGCCGCGCCTGTGGTTGAAGCCAGACCGGCACCGGTCGAACACAAACCCGCGCCGGTCGCGGTGAAAGCCCAGGCGCCGCAGGCCCGTGCAGCCGATGAACGTCCGCTGGCCTCGCCGGCGGTGCGCAAGCATGCGCTGGATGCGGGGATTCAACTGCGCCTGGTGCAAGGCAGCGGCCCGGCGGGCCGGATTCTGCATGAAGACCTTGAGGCCTATCTGCAACAAGGCTCATCCACGCCCTCCACAGCGGCCAACCCCTACGCCGAACGCAACGACGAAGAACAGATCCCGGTGATCGGCATGCGCCGCAAGATCGCCCAGCGCATGCAGGACGCCACCCGCCGCGCCGCGCATTTCAGCTATGTGGAAGAGATCGACGTCACCGCGCTGGACGAGCTGCGCGTACACCTCAATGAGAAACACGGCGCCACACGCGGCAAGCTGACGCTGCTGCCGTTTATCGTACGGGCCATGGTCGTGGCGTTGCGCGACTTCCCGCAGATCAACGCGCGTTACGACGACGAAGCCCAGGTCATCACCCGACTCGGCGCGGTGCATGTGGGCGTCGCCACCCAGAGCGACGTCGGCCTCATGGTGCCGGTGGTGCGTCACGCCGAGGCACGCAGCCTGTGGGGCAATGCCGAGGAAATCGCGCGTTTGGCCACGGCCGCGCGCAACGGCAAGGCCAGCCGCGATGAGCTGTCGGGCTCAACCATCACCCTGACCAGCCTGGGCGCCTTGGGCGGCATCGTCAGCACGCCGGTGCTGAACCTGCCGGAAGTGGCGATTGTCGGCGTCAACCGCATCGTTGAGCGGCCGATGGTGATCAAGGGCCAGATCGTGGTGCGCAAGATGATGAACCTCTCCAGTTCGTTCGATCACCGCGTGGTCGATGGCATGGACGCGGCGCAATTCATCCAGGCCATTCGCGGCCTGCTCGAACAACCCGCCAGCCTGTTCCTGGAGTAAGGGCATGACCCAGACATTGCAAACAACGTTGCTGATTATCGGTGGCGGCCCCGGCGGCTATGTGGCGGCGATCCGCGCCGGCCAGCTGGGCATCCCGACCGTCCTGGTGGAAGGCCAGGCGTTGGGCGGTACCTGCCTGAACATCGGCTGCATTCCGTCCAAGGCCTTGATCCACGTGGCCGAGCAATTCCAGCAGACCGTGCACCACAGCCAAGGCTCGCAACTGGGCATCGAAGTCGACGTGCCGACCCTGGACATCCGCAAAAGCGTGGAATGGAAGGACGGCATCGTCGACCGCCTGACCACCGGCGTCGCCGCGCTGCTCAAGAAGCACAAAGTGCAGGTGATCCACGGCTGGGCCAAGATAGTCGATGGCAAGACCGTCGACGTCGGCGACCAGCGCATCCAGTGCGAACACCTGCTGCTGGCGACCGGTTCGACCAGCGTCAACCTGCCAACGCTGCCGATTGGTGGGCCGATCATCTCGTCCACCGAAGCCTTGGCGCCGACGCGGGTGCCCAAGCGCCTGATCGTGGTGGGCGGCGGGTATATCGGCCTGGAACTGGGGATCGCTTATCGCAAACTGGGCGCCGAGGTCAGCGTGGTCGAGGCGCAGGATCGCATCCTGCCGGCCTACGACGCCGAGTTGACGCAGCCGGTCAGCGAATCCCTCAAACAACTGGGGGTCAAGCTGTACCTCAAGCACAGCGTCACCGGTTATGCCGACCACTGCCTGCAAGTGCGCGACCCGAATGGCGACACCTTGTCGCTGGAAACGGATCAAGTGCTGGTGGCCGTTGGTCGCAAACCCAACACCCAGGGCTGGAACCTCGAAGCGCTGAACCTGGACATGAACGGCGCGGCAATCAGGATCGACAGCCGTTGCCAGACCAGCATGCGCAATGTGTATGCCATCGGCGACCTGAGCGGCGAGCCGATGCTGGCGCACCGGGCCATGGCCCAGGGTGAAATGGTGGCCGAACTGATCAGCGGTCAACACCGCGAATTCAACCCCGCGGCGATCCCGGCAGTGTGCTTCACCGACCCGGAGCTGGTGGTGGTCGGCAAGACCCCGGACGAAGCCAAGGCCGCCGGACTGGACTGCATCGTGTCGAGCTTTCCGTTCGCCGCCAATGGCAGGGCCATGACCCTGGAGTCGAAAACCGGCTTCGTGCGGGTGGTGGCGCGACGCGACAACCATCTGATTGTGGGCTGGCAAGCGGTCGGCGCCGGCGTGTCCGAGCTGTCCACCGCCTTCGGACTGAGCCTGGAAATGGGTGCGCGCCTGGAAGATGTGGCCGGCACCATTCACGCTCACCCGACGTTGGGTGAAGCGGTGCAGGAAGCCGCACTCCGGGCGTTGGGCCACGCGCTTCATCTGTAGCTTTTGTGGCGAGGGCGCTACAGGGGATGCGAACGGGCCAGCGAATGAAGTATTGTTGCGCCCATTCAGAAAAAATCCGACTTGACCAGAGATAGAGGGTGTCATGGGTAACGAAAGCATCAATTGGGACAAGCTGGGTTTTGACTACATCAAGACCGACAAGCGGTTTCTCCAGACCTGGAAAAACGGCGAATGGCAAGCTGGCACCCTGACCGACGACAACGTGCTGCACATCAGCGAGGGCTCCACCGCCCTGCACTATGGCCAGCAGTGCTTTGAAGGCCTCAAGGCCTACCGCTGCAAGGACGGTTCGATCAACCTGTTCCGTCCGGACCAGAACGCCGCGCGCATGCAGCGCAGCTGTGCCCGCCTGCTGATGCCGCACGTGTCGACCGAAGACTTCATCGACGCCTGCAAACAAGTGGTCAAGGCCAACGAGCGCTTTATCCCGCCGTACGGCAGCGGCGGCGCGCTGTACCTGCGCCCGTTCGTGATCGGCACCGGTGACAATATCGGCGTGCGCACCGCGCCGGAATTCATCTTCTCGGTGTTCTGCATCCCGGTCGGCGCCTACTTCAAGGGCGGCCTGGTGCCCCACAACTTCCAGATCTCCACCTTCGACCGCGCCGCCCCACAAGGCACCGGCGCCGCCAAAGTAGGTGGCAACTACGCCGCCAGCCTGATGCCGGGCTCGGAGGCGAAGAAATCCGGTTTCGCCGACGCGATCTATCTGGACCCGATGACCCACTCGAAGATCGAAGAAGTCGGTTCGGCCAACTTCTTCGGGATCACCCACGACAATAAGTTCATCACGCCGAAGTCGCCTTCGGTGCTGCCAGGCATCACTCGCCTGTCACTGATCGAACTGGCCCAGACCCGCCTGGGCCTGGAAGTGGTCGAGGGCGAAGTGTTCATCGACAAGCTGGATCAATTCAAGGAAGCCGGCGCCTGCGGCACCGCAGCGGTGATCTCGCCGATCGGCGGTATCCAGTACAACGGCCAACTGCACGTGTTCCACAGTGAAACCGAAGTGGGCCCGGTCACCCAGAAGCTCTACAAAGAGCTGACCGGTGTGCAGACCGACGATGTTGAAGCGCCAGCCGGCTGGATCGTAAAAGTCTAACCCAGCAACACTGCAATACCCTGTGGGAGGGTCGCACCGCCCCTCCCACATTGGATTGCCTGCGTCTTCAAGACCGTTTGGGGATATTCTCCGCAATCTTCTTGCCCATACTGATCCTCGGCTCCACCCCATACCCCAGCGCCTCATAAAACCCCACCACCGCCTCATTGCCGCCGCTGATCTGCAGGTTGATCTTCATGCAGCCCAACGCCGTCAACGCCTGCTCCGCATAGCGCACCAGCGACGACCCCAGGCCATGACGCCGATAGTCGGCGTGCACCGCCACCGAATACAGCCAGCCACGATGCCCGTCGTACCCGGCGAGAATTGTGCCGATCACGGTTTTTTTATCGGTTGCAACAAAGAACAGCCCATCATCGACCGCCAACTTCTTATCGATCGCCAGGCTCGGCAGGTTATGGGCGGTGTCATAGCCAAACGCCTCCTGCCACAACGCGACCACCTGTGCGCGGTGTTGACGGTCGCGATACGGCCCGATGGGATGGCGCGACAGCAGCGTCTTTTCCATCACCAGCGTGCGCTCGTTGCCGTGGTAAACGTCACGCACCGTATGAAACCCCAGCTTGGCGTAGAACGGCTCGGCCGTCAGCGAGGACGGCACGCTCAGTACCGTCACCCCGGCTTCGCGGGCACGCAATTCGATTTCAATCATCAATAGCCGGCCGATGCCTTGCCCCTGCAGCGCCGGGTTGACGAACACCGAGCGCACCACGTTCGCATCGAGGGCGGCCGTGGCGACAATCAATTGATCCTGGATCGCTACCAGTACGACACGGCGCTTGAGCAGTTCCAGTACAGCGTCGGCGGTGAAGTTGCTCGCCACTCGGGCGATCACCTGCGCCGGGTAATCCCGCGCATTGCTGCTGTGCAGGGCCGCGAGGATGACTTGGCTGATTCCCTCGGCATCGGTGGGCTGAGCGAGACGAACGGCGGTAGACATGACTCCTCCAGGCTGACGGCACTTTTACAGTGGCCACTGTACCAATGTGGAAGGGGGCGGTGCGACGATTCGACTTGCCCCCTCCCACAGTTTGACCGCATTTCAATCCGGCAGCCGATTCGGCCGCCGAACCCACCGTTTCAGCTTTCCCGGCTGAGCCACTTCGCTTTTTCAGCCGGGATTCACCCCGTATAACGCCCAGAATAGCGGCACAAGATCCCCCATGGACCCGTGCCCCCATGCAAACCACCAATACCGTCCTGATGATTCGCCCGGCGCGCTTTGCCTTCAACCCGGACACCGCGATCAACAACCGTTTCCAGCGCCCGCCCCTGGACCCGCTCAGCGCGCAGCAGAAAGCGCTGGAAGAATTCGACGGTTACGTCGACACCCTGCGCCGGCACGGCGTGGAAGTACTGGTGGTGCAGGACACCCCGGCGCCCCACACCCCCGACTCGATCTTCCCCAACAACTGGTGGAGCAGTCACGCCGACGGCAGCCTGGTGCTGTACCCGATGGAAGGCCAGAACCGACGCCTGGAGCGCAACAAGGGTGTGCTGCAAGTGCTGGAGCAGCGTTTTATGGTCAAGAACACCATTGACCTGAGCCATCTGGAACAGCACGACATCTTTCTCGAAGGCACCGGCAGCATGGTCCTCGATCGCCAGCATCGCATCAGCTACGCCTGCCACTCCGGGCGCACCCACCACGACGCGCTGCGCCAATTCGCCGAACGCCTCGACTACCAGTTGTGCGTATTCCACGCGGTCGACCGCCATGACGCGCCGATCTACCACAGCAATGTGATGATGAGCGTCGGCCGCGATCTCTCGGTGGTGTGCCTGCAAGCGCTGCCGGACGAAGCTGAACGCCTGGCCCTGGAACGCTCCCTGCGCGACACCGGCAAGGACATCCTCGCCCTCGACTTCGACCAGTTGGAAGCCTTCGCCGGCAACATGCTCGAAGTGCACGACCGCGACGGCCAGCCGCTGCTGGTGATGTCCGCCAGCGCCTGGGGCGCATTGCAACCGACGCAGCGCCAGCATGTGGAGCGCCATACGCGACCGGTGGTGGTGAATATCGACAACATCGAACGCATCGGCGGCGGCAGTGCTCGCTGCATGCTGGCGGAAGTGCATTTACCCGCCCGCCCCTCATTTCAATAAGGAGTATTGCCATGACCCGCTATATCGACGTCAACGACCTCAGCTACCTGGTTTCGCAAAAAGGCCTGCAAACCTGCATCACCGAGATGGCCGAGTACATCCACGCCGACTACCTGCGCTGGCAGGATTTCGAAAAATGCGCACGCCTGGCCAACCACTCGCCGGATGGCGTGATCGAACTGATGCCGGTGTCCGACGCGTCGCTGTACGCCTTCAAGTACGTCAACGGTCATCCGAAGAACACCCTGGCTGGCATGCTCACCGTGATGGCCTTCGGCGCGCTGGGCGATGTCGACACCGGCAAGCCGGTTTTGCTGGCGGAAATGACCCTGACCACCGCCATTCGCACCGCCGCGACCTCGGCGCTGGTGGCACGCTACCTGGCCCGCGACAACAGCCGCAGCATGGCGTTGATCGGCAACGGCTCGCAGAGTGAATTCCAGGCCCTGGCCTTCCACGCCATGCTCGGCATCAATGAGATTCGCCTGTTCGATATCGACGCCAAGGCCACCGCCAAGCTGGCGGCCAACCTCAAGGCGTTCCCGGCGATCAAAGTGATCCTGGCCGCCAGCGTGGCCGAAGCGGTCAAAGGCGCGGACATCGTCACCACTGTCACCGCCGACAAGGCCTACGCCACCATCCTCACCGACGACATGATCGAACCCGGTATGCACCTCAACGCCGTCGGCGGCGACTGCCCGGGCAAGACCGAGCTGGACCGCCGCATCGTCGAACGCGCCCGTGTGATCGTGGAGTACGAACCGCAAAGCCGCATCGAAGGTGAAATCCAGCATATGCCGGAAGACTCGCCGGTAACCGAACTCTGGCAGGTGATCAATGGCCAGCAACCCGGCCGCGAAAACGCGCGCCAGGTCACGCTGTTCGACTCGGTGGGCTTTGCCATCGAAGACTACTCGGCCCTGCGCTACGTGCTGGACGTGGCCGAGGCCCTGGATGTAGGCAGCGAGCTGGAACTGGTGCCTGAACTCGCCGACCCCAAGGACCTGTTCGCACGCCTGGCCCACCAGCCGGGCGCACAGCACAAAAAGCGCGCCTGAGACCGCTCTGGCCTGCCGCTTTGCGCCCAGGCCAGGGCAGATTTCGATGCGTAAAAAGCCGATTTAGCGCGTGCGGCAGCCGATTCCGCTGCATTGCGCTTTTTAACAGCGCAATTAGCACTTTGCGCACCGGGTAAACGACACAAAAAACGCACCATCATAAAGCATTCTGAGCCCGGCCAAAGCGTCACCCACTGAATGCATGCCGCACCCTTTTTTACTGCCCTGACATCAATTACAAAATATAGGGACTACACCATGACTCCATTGCGATCACTCTTCGCTGCGTTGCTGTTGCCACTGTGCGCCACCGCCGCCCACGCCCAGGAATGGAAAGAAATCCGCTTCGGCGTGTTCCCCGAATACCCTCCCTTCGAATCCGTCGCCGCCGACGGCAGCCTGCAAGGTTTCGATATCGAATTGGGCAATGCGATCTGCGCCAAGCTCGAAGTGAAATGCACCTGGGTGCACAACGAATTCGACGGCATGATCCCGGCCCTGCGCGCACGCAAGTTCGACGCCATCATGTCGTCCATGGCCGTGACCCCGGCCCGCGAAAAACAGATCGACTTCACCGACCGCCTGTTCCTCAGCCCGACGTCCGTGATCACCCGCAAAGGCACCGACTTCGGCGACACCCCGGAATCTCTCAAGGGCAAGCAGGTCGGCGTACTGCAAGGCTCCCTGCAGGAAGCCTATGCCCGTGCGCATCTGGCCAAGCTCGGTGCCCAAGTCAAGGCGTACCAGTCCCAGGACCAGAACTACGCCGACCTGCAGAACGGTCGCCTCGATGCCACCCTGACCGACAAGCTCGAAGCCCAGCTCAACTTCCTGTCCAAGCCTGAAGGCGCCGACTTCAAGACCGGCCCGGCCTTCAAGGACCCGACCCTGCCGCTGGACATCGCCATGGGCCTGCGCAAGAACGACCAGGAACTGCGCGATCTGATCAACAAGGGCATCGCCGCCGTACAGGCCGATGGCACTTATGCGCAGATCCAGAAGAAGTACTTCGGCGACCAGGACATCTACCACGAGTAAGTCCTCACAATTCCCTGTGTGAGGTGGCTTATGAGGGAGGGGGCAAGTCGAATCGTCGCACCGCCCTCCCACACAAGCCTGCTCCGACACGGACTGTCCGCGCCTTCCTTTTAGAGATATCCCCGATGAACGACCTCCTCAACCTGCACGGCTACGGCCCGATGCTGGCGCAGGGTGCCTGGATGACGCTCAAGCTGGCGTTCCTCGCACTGGCCCTGAGCCTCACCCTGGGCCTGATCGCCGCCGGCGCCAAGCTATCCGCCGCCAGATGGCTACGGGTACCGGCCACGCTGTACACCACGCTGATCCGCAGCGTGCCGGACCTGGTGCTGATCCTACTGATTTTCTACAGCCTGCAACTGTGGCTGAACGACCTGACCGAAACCTTCGGCTGGGACTATTTTGAGATCGACCCGTTTACCGCCGGGGTGATCACCCTGGGCTTTATCTACGGCGCGTATTTCACCGAGAACTTCCGTGGCGCGATTCTCAGCGTGCCGGTCGGCCAACTGGAGGCCGCCACCGCCTATGGCCTGAGTCGCTGGCAGCGTTTTCGCCTGGTGTTGTTCCCGCAGTTGATGCGCTTTGCGCTGCCGGGCCTGGGAAATAACTGGCTGGTGCTGCTCAAGTCCACGGCGCTGGTGTCGATCATCGGCCTGTCGGACCTGGTCAAGGCCGCGCAAAACGCCGGCAAGACCACCAGCGAGCCGCTGTACTTCCTGATCCTTGCAGGCCTCGTGTACCTGGTGATCACCACCCTTTCCAACCGCATCTTCAAGCGCCTCGAACGGCGCTACAACCTCGGCATCAAGGGGATGGCGCGATGATCGAACTGTTCCAGCAATACGGCCTGGCCTACCTGTTCAGCGACGGCGCGGGGTTGTCCGGCGTGGCCATGACCCTATGGCTGTTCATTATCTCGGTGGTGCTCGGCTTCTTTCTGTCGATCCCTTTGGCGCTGGCCCGGGTCTCGGCGCATTTCTGGCTGCGCTGGCCGGTCGAGATGTATACCTACCTGTTCCGTGGCACGCCGTTGTATATCCAATTGCTGATTTGCTACACCGGGCTGTACAGCCTGGAAGTGGTGCAGGACAACGCCCTGCTCAACCAGTTTTTCCGCAATGCATTGAACTGCACCCTGCTGGCCTTTGTGCTCAACACCTGTGCCTATACCGTGGAAATCTTCGCCGGGGCGATCCGCAATATTCCCCATGGCGAGATCGAAGCCGCGCGCGCCTATGGCCTGCACGGCTGGCGGTTGAACCTGTTTGTGGTGGTGCCGGCGGCCTTGCGTCGCGCATTGCCGGCCTACAGCAACGAAATGATCCTGATGCTGCACGCCACCTCCCTGGCGTTCACCGCCACGGTCGCCGACATCCTCAAAGTGGCCCGCGACGCCAATGCCGAAACCTTCCTGACCTTCCAGGCCTTCGGTATCGCGGCCCTGCTGTACATGCTGCTGTCCTTTGCACTGGTGGGCCTGTTTCGACTGGCCGAACGTCGCTGGATGCGCTTTCTCGTTCCTACCCGAGGCTAACCCATGAATCAGTCCGCGCAGGCCCTGGCCGCTTATCCTGTCGATACTCCCGTTGCCAACAGCGCAACCGCTGCCGTCAAGCTTCAAGTCGAAGGCATCCATAAACGCTACGGCGAACATGAAGTGCTCAAGGGCGTGTCCCTCAACGCCCGCCACGGCGATGTGATCAGCCTGATCGGCGCCAGCGGCTCGGGCAAAAGCACGATGCTGCGTTGCATCAACTTTCTGGAACAGCCTGACGCCGGGGTGATCACCCTGGACGGCATCAGCATCGAAATGCAGCAAGGCCGCGCCGGCACCCGCGCGCCGGACCAGGCGCAATTGCAGAACCTGCGCACACGCCTGGCGATGGTGTTCCAGCACTTCAACCTGTGGAGCCACATGACTGTACTGGAAAACATCACCATGGCCCCGCGCCGGGTGCTGAACGTGAGCGCCGCCGAAGCAGAGAAACGCGCGCGGCTGTACCTGGACAAGGTCGGCCTGCCGAGCCGCGTGGCGGACCAATACCCGGCATTCCTGTCCGGCGGCCAGCAACAGCGCGTGGCCATCGCCCGCGCCCTGGCGATGGAGCCGGAAATCATTCTGTTCGATGAGCCGACCTCAGCGCTGGACCCGGAACTTGTAGGAGAAGTCCTCAAAGTCATACAGACGTTGGCCGAGGAAGGTCGTACCATGCTGATGGTCACCCACGAGATGGGCTTTGCCCGCCAGGTGTCCAGCCAAGTGCTGTTCCTGCATCAGGGCCGTGTCGAAGAACAAGGTGGCGCCGCAATCCTCGACCACCCCAACAGCGAGCGCTTGCAGCAATTTCTTTCCAACCGTTTGAAGTGAAACCCATGGATACCAAGGCCAACGGACCCCATACCTCCCCCGCGCTGGACCGCATCGATGAGGCGATCATCGAAGTGCTGCGGCATCAGGGTCGGATCACCTACGAAAAACTCTCGTCGCTGGTGCACCTCACGCCACGCCCCTGCCTGGAGCGGGTGCGCAAGCTGGAGCGACGTGGGGTGATCCGTGGGTACGGGGCCATCATCGATGTGCAGATGGTTTCGCCAGGGCTGTCGCTGCTGGTACTGGTGGCCTTGTCCAACCAAAGCGGGCGCTCGGCGCAGAGGGCGTTCGAAGCCTGCGTGAAAGCCTGCCCCCAGGTGTTCGAATGCCAGCTGATCAGCGGGCCGTTTGACTACAGCCTGAGGATGCGCTGTCGGGACATGGAGCATTACCGGGTGCTGACCGAGACCTGGCTGAACAATGATGAGCTGCATATCGACAAGCTGGTGGCGCATCCGGAGCTTGCGGTGGTCAAGAACACCGCCACTGAACTGACCTGATGGCCTTTCCCAAAACACTGGAAATTTAAAAACCGAGTACATATCCATTTCTGCGGTAACGGCTTCTTATGGTTCCGCTCTTACAGCGGCTCACTTTTGGAAAGACCCAAAAGTAAGCAAAAGGTCTTCGCCCCAACACTCGGCACCTCGCTTAGGCTCGGTGTGCCCGCAATTCGACATTGATTTGGGGGGCCGCCGCCACGCGCCATCCATGGCGCGGGGCGGCTAAACCGGCATCCCTGCCGGTTTACCCCCCAAATCAATATCGAATTGCGGCCAGCGTGTTTGACGGGGCGCCTGACATCAAGATCAAAAGCCAGAGCAACAGCAACAGCCAAAGAGCAAGCAGTTGTGTCGATACCTCTGGCCATCCGGGGCAAACCGAATCGTCGCACCGTCCCTCCCACTTTTCTAACCGTGCCCACTTGAAATACGTTTGCCGGGTTTAGTGCCAATCAGCTTCGCCTGTCCATCCTTCTGCTTGCCCGTGCGGGCCTCGCTGATCAACCCCGGGATCAACTTACCCTCCGGCAGATTCTTCCAGAACCGGCTCGGCAGGTGCCCCTCCATTACCTTGGGATTGAGCCGCGCCGGGTTGAAAATATGGCTGTAGTAGGTCAACCACATGGCGCTGTGCGGGTCTTCGACACTCTGCGCCAACTGGCGCCAGGCCTCAGGGCATTGGCGCTGATGAATCAATTGCTCACCGTCGTGATACACCCCGTCCAGTGGCGTGGCGATCATCCAGCGATGACGCCCCATGCGCCCGACAAAATGCTGGCTGGCGGACTTCAGGATGTCATGGGCCGGCTCATGCCAGGCCACATACTCCGGCAACTCAGGCCCCGCCTCGGGCGGCAGCGCAATAAACCGCACAAACGCATGCAAATGATGGGCTTCACGGCTCACCTGCTTGATACGCCGCTGCAACTCGCTGCCCAGTTTGTCGCCCGCCAGCATGGCCGTGCGGTCGCCATGGCTGACCCGCCACAGCACTTCATACAACAGGCTCCAGCGCTGGTCACCGTGATAACAGGCGGCCGACTCCAGCAGTTCCAATAGCGCCTTGGGAATACGTGCCTGGAACGGCCCAAGCCCGGTGGGTATCGGTTCGTCGGTGGCAAACAGGTCCGCCACTTCGGCCTCGCCCCAACTGACCTGGCTGGGGTCGACCTGATGGCTGAGCAGCCAGCGCGCCTGTTCGCGCCAGGTGCTGAACAGGTTGTCGCATTCCAGGCTGATCATCCCCACAACCCCATCTGCTGCGGCTGCGGACGGTCGCGCAGTTGCTCGCGCAACAGCACGCTGGTGCTTTCAGCCTGTTGCGGATGGTAGTCGCTGGTGATGAAAAACGGCTTGGCCTTGGCCAGCACGCAACGCATGCGCGCCAGGTCTTCGAAGCGGATCTTGCGCTCGCGGCGCAGGTCCACCAGACGCTGGGTGGTGCGCAGGCCGATACCGGGGATTCGCGCGATCAGGGTGGGTTCGGCGCGGTTCAGGTCCAGCGGGAACACCTCGCGATGCTCCAAGGCCCAGGCCAGCTTGGGGTCGATATCCAGCGCCAGGTGGCCAGGGCCTTCGAACAGTTCATTGGCGCTGAAGCCGTAGCTGCGCAACAGGAAATCCGCCTGGTACAGACGATGCTCGCGCATCAGCGGCGGCGCGGCCAACGGCACGCTTTTCGGGCTATTGGGGATAGGACTGAACGCCGAGTAGTACACGCGACGCAGCTTGAAGTTGCCGTACAGCGCCTCGGCACCATGGAGGATGGTGCTGTCGTCGGTGTCGTCGGCGCCGACGATCATCTGCGTGCTCTGCCCGGCCGGGGCAAACCGCGGGGCGCGGGGCTCGTTGAGCACGGTCTGCTCGCCGGTGTAGATGGTCTGCATGGCCTGCTTGATCGAACCGATCTGCTTCTCGGGCGCCAGGGTCTGCAGGCTGGCGTCGGTGGGCAACTCGATATTCACGCTGAGGCGATCGGCATAACGCCCGGCCTCGGCAATCAGTGCCGGGTCCGCTTCGGGAATGGTCTTGAGGTGGATATAGCCGCGAAAGTCATGTTCTTCGCGCAGCAGCCGGGCCACCCGCACCAGTTGTTCCATGGTGTAGTCGGCCGAGCGGATGATGCCCGAGCTGAGAAACAGCCCGCTGACGCAATTGCGCCGGTAGAAATCCAGGGTCAGGGTGACCACCTCTTCCGGGCTGAAACGCGCACGGGGCACGTCGCTGGAGCGGCGGTTGACGCAGTATTGGCAATCGTAGAGACAGAAGTTGGTGAGCAGCACCTTGAGCAGCGATACGCAGCGGCCGTCGGGCGTGTAGCTGTGGCAGATGCCCATGCCGTCGGTGGACCCCAGCCCCGCCTTGCCCTCGGAACTGCGCTTGGGCGCGCCGCTGCTGGCACAGGACGCGTCGTACTTGGCGGCGTCGGCGAGGATGCTGAGTTTTTCGATCAACTGCATTAAGGGCTACCGATACTGGTTTTTTGTACAGTATCAGGCAGCCCTGTGGGTCACAAGTGCAGTCTGTCAGCTGGCGGTGGCCAGCAGCAGGTCCTGCATCGCACGCGCCTTGTCACGCCCACGGTCCAATGCGTGCAACGACGCCGCAATTTCGTCGGCGCGAATCGGCAATACCGACAGTAACGTATCGCTCAAGCCATGGCTGGCCTGGCTGAAGCCCTGAATGTAAATGCCCGCCTTGCAGCGCTCGTCAGTGACGATGCGGTAGTCGCGCGCCACCTCGAAGTCGCCCATGTAGGCGTGCAGCGGGGCGAGCAATTCACGGTGCATCCGGCGCTCGTAGCCGGTGGCCAGGATCACTGCGTCGTAGTGGTGGGTGCTGGTGGCGCCGGTGGCGTTGTTGCGCAGCACCAGTTCGATGCCCAGCGGGCCGGAGGTGGCTTTCTCGACCACGGTCATCGTGCGGAAGGCATGGCGGGCGATGCCGGAGACTTTCTGGCGATAGAAAATCCCGTAGATGCGTTCGATCAGGTCCAGGTCCACCACCGAATAGTTGGTGTTCTGGTACTCGGCCACCAGACGCTCACGTTCGGCACCGACTTGCTGGAACACCAGGTCGGTAAACGCCGGCGAGAACACTTCGTTGACGAACGGGCTGTCATCCGCCGGCTTCAATGCCGAACCGCGCAGGATCATGTCCACTTGCACCGACGGGAAGCTGTCATTGAGGTCGATAAAGGCCTCGGCCGCGCTCTGGCCACCGCCGATGATCGCAATGCGCATCGCCTTGCCGTCGACACAGGGCTGGGCGGCCATGCGTTCCAGGTACTGGCAGTGATGGAATACCCGGCTGTCGCCCTTGAGCGCCTTGAATGCCTCGGGAACGCGCGGTGTACCGCCGGCACTGACCACCACCGAACGGGTGGTGCGCACATGCTGCTCACCCAGGGCATCGCGGGAAATCACGCGCAGCGCCTCGACCTGCTGCTGATGCAGGATCGGCTCGATGGCCAGCACTTCCTCACCGTAGCGGCTCTGGGCCTGGAACTGCCCCGCCACCCAGCGCAGGTAGTCGTTGTACTCCATGCGGCACGGGTAGAAGGTGCCCAGGTTGATGAAGTCCACCAGACGGTCGTGGGCCTTGAGGTAATTGACAAAGGAGTACGGGCTGGTGGGGTTGCGCAGGGTCACCAGGTCCTTGAGGAAGGAAATCTGCAATTCACTCTGGGTGACCAGGGTGTTGCCGTGCCAGCGATAGTCGGCCTGTTTGTCGAGAAACAGCACGTCCAGTTTGCCCTGCGCCTTTTCACGCTCCTGCAGGGCGATGGCCAGCGCCAGGTTCGAAGGGCCGAAACCGATACCGATCAGGTCGTGAACCGCGGGCGAAGCAATTGCCTGTGTCATTCCAGTGTCCTCTGGATAAGCCCCATGGCGGTCGGGGCGGGAATACCTTCAAGACCTGCAAAACAGATCATGTGTTGATAGGAAACGAGGACAGCGAAATAAAATTTAACTAACGGCTCATCAGCGCGCGTCCGATTCGCCCATTGCGTAATGGCAGTTTGAGCATGTGCCGGCCAGCATCGCTTTGTACAAGGCATCGGGTGGCGGCTGGCAAAGCTGAATCCGATAAACAAAAATCCGTTTTCGTACATCAGTCGCCTGCTAAGCCTACATTCACCGCCCAGGGTACTTGGTAAAAAAGCCGCCACCACACGGCCGCCCTGGACCTTTTGATGACGCTTGCAAAACACCTCGCGTGCAGCGGCCTCTGGCTGGCAGCCAGCCTTGGTCATGCCGAGCCGCTGATCAAGCCCACCGCTATCGATTGGCAGTTGGATTGCTCGCTGCCTGGCGTTGAACGCCTGGACCCAAGCGTACTGGAGCGCACCCAGTGCGGCCTGGTCAGCGTGCCGCGCAATTACGCCGCGCCAGGGCAAGGCAACCTGCGCCTGCGGGTGACCCGCGTCGGCGCGCGCCAGCCGCTGAGCCGCGAGGGCCTGATATTCGTCCAGGCCGGCGAGGCACCGTCAAACAAAACAGCCGGTACCTTCGCCGTGCACCTGGCCAGCCGCTGGGGCAGCTACGCCACCCAGGCCTATCGCACCCTGCTCAACCGCTACGACATCATCGAACTCGACCCGCGCAACCTCGACCAGGCCAACGCCGTGGAACAGGCCGCGCAAGACATGGAGTTCGTACGCGCCCAACTGGGTGACGCGCAACTGCATTACCTGGGCAACGCCGAGGCGACTCGCCTGGGCAGCCGCTACGCCGAGCTGTTTTCCGAACGTGTGGCGCGCATGGTGCTGGTCAACGCCGCCCCGTTCGCCCCCAGCGCCGCACAGGTGCAACAGGTGCATCTCAAGGGCGCCAACAACTGCGTCATGCAATGGATCGGCGACTTTCTCGCCTACGGCAAACAGCCGCCGCCGTCCACGCGCTGCCTGGATTCGAGTGGTGGAAATGACACCCTGCGTTGACACCTGGCTCAGCGCGGTTCTCGCGCCATCAACGTTTTCCGGAGTTTTACGCAACGTGCTCCCGATAGCCTTGCGTGTAGCATTCCAATTCCTAACCTTTACACTGTCGCCCATTCTTCTCCGGGGGCTTCATGGACATCGAACTGGCACGCACTTTCCTCGAAATCACCCGCTGCGGCAGCCTGGCCGCGGCGGCTGAGAAACTGCACGTCACCCAGACCGCCATCACCGCACGCGTCAAGAACCTGGAAAACCAGCTGGGCTGTACGCTGTTCGTGCGCAACCGCGCCGGCGCCCGGCTGACGGCCGACGGCGAGGCCTTCGTGGTTTACGCCAATCAGTTGCTGCAAACCTGGGAAGCCGCGCGCCGCGACCTGCCGTTGCCCGATGGCTATCGCAATGTGCTGCATATCGGTGGCGAGGTGAGCCTGTGCAACCCGTTGATGCTCGGCTGGGCCCAGGCCCTGCGCGAACACATCCCCGGGCATGCGCTGCGCACGGAAATCCGCGAAGGCGAATACCTGCTGCGCCAGCTGGAGCTGGGCGTGCTCGACGCCGCGCTGGTGTTCCAGCCGCAATACTGGCCGGGGTTGCAGGTGGAGCAGGTGCTGGAAGAAAAACTGATCCTGGTGCAGTTGGTGAGCCAGCCCGAGCCCTACGTGTACATCGATTGGGGCCCGGGCTTTCGCCAACAGCATGACGCCGCCCTGCCCGACAAAGCTCGCGCGGCGGTGAGTTTCAACCTGGGGCCGTTGGCGTTGCAGTACATCCTGGAAAATGGCGGCGCCGGTTACTTCCGCACACGGGTGGTGCAAAGCTACCTGGACAGCGGCGTGATGCGGCGTGTGCCCAAGGCCCCGGAGTTCAGTTTCCCGACGTACCTGGTGTACTCGCGGGCGCGGGATTCGGCGGTGTTGCAGCGTGCGCTGGAATTGCTGCGCGGGGTGGTCAAGGCCGAAAGTGACTGGTCGCAACGCTGGGACCCGCTGATGTGAGCCCCATAGCCCGAACCACAGTGCCTACGTTGCAGGTTTGCCGAGGTCAATTTTCATGCGACTCACCCCAGGAATACTCACCCATGAGCCAGTCTTTCGTTGAGCGGTAACTGACATCATCACCCCATCATTGGTTATAAAGGTCGGCCGCGCCATATTGCCGCCTTCGAGGCTAGTGGAGAACGCATTTTTAAAGGTCAGTGCTCGCTCCTGCGGGCCTGTATCCAGATCATTATCCACAGTCAATTTGACGGTCAAATCGCCAGAGGGCGAAACGCTCCAACCTGTAACCTGCTCAGCGGAATAATCCAGTTTGACCGTACTGCTGCCAGGGTCATCAATTGTCACCGCCTCGTGGTGCTTGTTGACGATATAAGTATTTGTCCCGCCCTGCCCGGTGACATGGGCGCCGCCGTTTATAGTCACGAGGTTGTTGCCTTGGCCCGTAAAGACCTCATCCTTAGTGCCGTTGAGGACAAACCAATTATTCTCATGATTGCCCTGGATGTAGCTTTCCCCTTTCTCAACCGTAGCCACATTGGAGAAGGATTGGAAATGAGCGATTTTTTTCACGCCCTGTGTATTTGAACGCTCGGTTTTAACCGATACCGTATTGTTATTCATATCAATCACATGCCCCTGGTACCTCGCCGCTTTTTTCTCGCCATTCTCCTCATAATCGACACTCAAAGCGCCCGAAAAAGACAGCGTATTGCGTCCCCCACCGCCATTGAGTGAAGTTTGCCGTGGGCTGAAGCCCGCCTTTTCGGTTTCAGAGACTTGCTGAGCCTGTTCAAGTACCTGCCGCGCATCGGCATTGAGGACCACCGTGTCGTCCGCGTCCCCTCCGTTAATTCCTTTCTTGCCTGCTCCCAATAAAAAGTAATTTGGCTTTTTCTGCATGCCTGTGACCCAGTCATCGCCGTCGCCCAGATCCCAGAGCGTGGCCTTGTTCTCCCCCGGTTCGCCTTCAACGGCGTTAACAGGCTTACCGTTCCATGATTTGAAAGGACTTGAAATATGGTCGTTGCCGCCAGTGATGCCAACACTCGGCACCTCGCCGTCAATTTCGCCCAGGTTCAGCACCCAAGTAATGGGTGAGTACCAGAGGAAGGGCGTCAGCGGAACTTTGCCTGGGACCAGCTTTGCCTCGACGTCGGTGGAACCAAAGACAACGCGTTCAAAATGCTGGCCGGCCGGGCCTTTCAAGAATGTTTTGTGGCGAATCCAGTTTCGAGACTCGTGTTCCTTGGAATACTTCGCTTCCAGATAGGGTTTTATGATGTCGAAGCCCGGCTCAAATCCAAGAAATGACTTCATGCCAATCGAGAATTTCTGCTCATCCGTAAGCGGTGTATGTTCATCAATGTCCTCAACCGTACGCACCGCCGAGTAAATCGCTTGGGCAGCCATCAAAGTGCCCGCCACGATAAGTCCCGCCGGTCCTGCTGCACCGGCACCGGCCAAAAATGCAGCCCCCAGAGCAATCGACGTGACTGCGTTGACGACCGCAGAAGCTCCGTGGACATAATGATCCTGAGCTTCCTTGCCGGTGCTGCGGCCCGCTTTATTGAATGAATCGATGGCATTGTAGGCATCAAAGGGAATGCTGATGGCGGCTCCGGCAACGCCGGCGATTTTACCGATCATCTTGCCAAAACTGGACGACTTGAAGTCGAGCACGGTCGACGCGCTGGCGTTGACCACCTTCTGCGCCAACTTATTCGCGCCAACCTCTATCCCTGCCCCGACAAAATCCGATGCCACTGCGCCCAGACCTAGTGCGCCTGCCGTCGTATCACCACGCTGAAGCGCCTCTATGGAAGTGCGCAGTCCCTGAAAACTGCTGAACGCCTGAAAGGCGAGTCCGCCCGCCCTGCTACCTGCCTGTGGACCTGGATTACCCGAAGAGAAAAAATGCTCAGGCATCGGTTGCTTACTGTGCTTCAGCGCCTTTATCGAAGCGTGATGCTCGCGCAGTTCATGGACTTGCTTTTGCAATGCCTCAGCGATCGTCGACCCATCGCCCCGCTGGATCAGCGGTTCCGAGACCGGTGAACGGTGCGCCGCGATCTCGGCGAGTACATTGGCCACACGATCGGCGGCCTCACCCGGCTCCGCTCGCAGGTGGGCCGCAAAACGGGGATAGTCGATCTGCAACTGGCTGATCAGCTTGCTGCCATCGGTGTCACCGGCCAGTGCAGCTTCAACCGGACGGCCGTTGATACTGCCCCCCATTTTGTAGAGCTCGACACGGCTGACGTCCAACTCGCCGATTCGGAGAGGGCCGTGGCTCGCATCGAGTTTCTGTAGATGCTTCACTTGCGCTTCGTCAATCGGAACCACTCCAGGGGTCGTTGGTTTTACCGGAACTGGCTTCGGGTCTTTTTCTGCGCGAGGGGACAATAGTTTTTTGCGTGATTCCTCGGCAGAACTGTCGAGCTTTCCATCGTAAAGACCGGCGACGAAAGACTCCTCCAAAAAATCAAACTGACTTCTGGAGGCCCGAGCACTGAGTTGATGGCCGCCGTCGCGAAACGGTTCAGTGTTATTCATCGCGCTCAGGAATTCTTTGGGCGTGGCCTTGTAGTAACCCACCATTCCCAGCTTGCCGGCGATCATCGCGGCTTGCTTTTGGGCCGTACCGTCAGCGCCCTTGGCCAGAGCCTCGGAGCCGACTCGATCAGCAACAGTGTCGCCGCGTGCAGAGGCAGGGGCAAAGAAATCGTCACCCACAATTAACGTGGGAGGGTTGTCCAGACGCAGCTGCGACTGCGGTTGATCACCAGGGTTGGCAATGATCACCTTGATCTCTTTACCCACAGACTTGGCTGCGTCGGGGTCACTGTGTTGAAGTTTCAATAGCGCTGCCCGAATGGCATCGGTCACTTTTTCTGGCCGGTTCGGGTCGCCGTCATCATGGCTTGATATCTGAACCTTGACCCCCGCGATATCCTCCACATGGAACCGTTTTGGCTCATGAATACTGTCGCGGGCAAGGTTTGTGCGCTCGCGCTCCATACGCTCGAATACAAAAGGGTATTGCGCGGGCGCGGCGGACTCGTTGATCACATTGACCAAGCGTTGTTGAAGATTTTTCGTGACAGATACAAGCGGGGAGTTTGGGTAGCTGGCAATAAAAGTCTTGACCGAGTCGAGTACCTCCAACGCTTGGTGAAACTGGGGCATCCCCTTGGCGTCGTGCAGCTTTTTCAGTCCCTGTGTCACACGATCGTAATCGGCCTTTTGCGCAGGTTCAGGGGCCGGCGACTGGGCACGAAACTCGTCAAGCGTAGGCAGGCGGGAAGCATCGATCACCTTGACGGTATCGAGCCCTGCAAGGGGAGCGTCGTACATGAATTTGATGCTGTTGGAGGCACCGTTCACCTCAGGGACATGGTTGGAATTGAACACACTGATCAAGTACTTGGGGCCGCCCGGTCCGCTTTGTACAGGAGAGGTCAGATGACTAAGTTCGGGACTGGTAAATATCTTTTTCAACCCTTGCTCAAAGGCTTTGAGAGACGAAAACTCAACCAAACCTATATTGGGATCGCTGTAGTAGTAAGTGCGTTTACCCTGCGGGTCGACAATTACACCGGCCGACAAGCGGTGGCCTTTGCTGCTGATCAATAATGTTTGGGTGGCGGGCGCGTCCTGCAATCGCGAAGCGATGGTGGCATAGGCTTCCAGCTTCACCGTCGCAGGATCATGTGCGATACCACGCTCCTTGACTCGGCTCTGGACCTTGGCTATCTCGTTGAAAAACGCTTGGGATTCGGGAGTGTCCGGGTGAGCGATCGCCTGATAAGCGTTGCTCATGAACGTGTGATGTTTACCTTCCGCCACGGCCAACGACAGCAGATGTGAGAACCCTGCGCATTCCCCACCGGACAACTGATTGACCATGCTCAGAAAGTAGCTTTGAGGTAAAGGGGTCAGCTTGACCCCTTCGCCCGACACAATCTTCGAGAACACGCGGACATTATTTTGAACGCTGGAGATAATACGCTGCTCGACGATGCGCTGCAGAGCACCCAATTGCTCCGGACTGAAGTGTTGATCCAGCGCCAACCTCATGAGCTGCACGTCATTCATCGATTTGACGTAGCCAGGCAGATTGACTGAGGAGGGTGTCTCATAGCCGTTTCTGTAGTCTTGGCTTTTAACCCCTAACTTGCCCTGACTCATCTTGGCTTGATAAATCATGAGAACCTCCTCATCCGACATGCCTGCGGTAAAAGCCGGCTGCCCAGGCCCTTGCGCGCGCGGCACTTGCCTGCGGGTGCGATCCATGACCGGAGGGTCTTGCTGCTCTTGGGGTGATGTCAACGTGTCGACAACCGGGGCGGGGGGCGGCAGAGAAGTCGGTATCGGAGGTTGAACGGTAATTGAATTCATGGATACATCTGCCCTAATGCAAGACTATCAATCCAGGCATCCTTGACGCAGTGAGCATCCTTGCCAGGCAAACGTATCAACTCAGTGAAAAAACAAACTATCAGACTTATCCGGCAAAACTTGAAACGTGCATTGCGGTGCAGCCTGTGCCAACGCCAAAAGTTTGAAATCAGTGCGGGCCTGCTCCACCGCTTTTTCGGCAGCGTCTACTTCCTGTGAGACGCATCCGAGTAACGCCATGGGTCTTGAGACAATTTGAATAAAAAAGGGGCAGCCGGTTCAGGCTGCCCCTTTTCATTTACCGCGCTGTATCAGTGTTTGATGTCCTGGGTGCAGATATGCCCCAGGCTCACGTAGGGAACGTTATCACCGCCCACCCCCACACCTGGGAACTCGTCCAGCTCGATCCGCCAGCCGCCGAAGTTGAAGGTGGTGTCCCAGTTGTACGCCACGCCGGTGCTGCTGTCCGGGATCACCACACGGTAATCGCCGAAGCACTCACCCAGGCCGGCACTGGCCAAGGTCGCGCCCGCGCTGTTGGTGGTGGCCTTGAAGTCAGTCCAATGGAACTCGGCACCGTCAAAACGCTTGTCGACGCGCAGGATCGGCGTCACACCCAGCAACGGCACGCCCGTGGAATCGGCCCATTGGGTCGACCAGTTCAGCGTACGCGCAGTCTGTGTTGCCAGCGGGAACACCGACACCGGCACGCGCACAATGTGGTCGCCCTTCACATCGAAACTCTTCAAGCTCGGCGCCGACCCCAGGGTCAGTTTGTATTGGGCATTCGGGTCCTGGGTGACGCCAGGGTTGGCACGGATGCGCACCTGCGCCACAGCGCCTGGCGCCAGACCGGAGGCAACCAGGTTATCGCCGGCCGGTACCTGGACCCAGTTGTTACCTTCCAGACGCTCGAAAATCCACTGGTCACGGACGCCTTTCTTGTCATCGCTGAGGGACATCGCCACGTTCTGTCCACGGGTGGCCTGGAACGCGAAATAGTCGACATCGTTGGGGTTATCGAGGTTGCCGGTCACCTTGTTCAACGCGTCGGGCAGCACGAACGAGGCTTGCGGGGTGTCGTTGGGTTCGTAGGCGTCGATGTTGGTGTCCACCGCCACGCCAAAACTGAACTGCGCGTTGCTCGCCTCGTTGGCCACCATGTACCAGTAGTAATCCCCCGGCGGCAGCACGCCGCCCAGGAACTCATCGGCATTGCCCGCGTTGTCGGAAGTATCGACCAGCTGCGGATTGCCCTGGCCGTCATCCCGGAACAGGCTCAGCGACATATTGGCACCGGCACTTTGATCGATCAGTTGCACCAGCACGCGAGCGCTTTGCGGCAGGTTGAAGTGGTAGGGAAATTCCTGGCCTGTCTGCACATCGGTGATGGTGTAGAGGGTGTTGACGTCCAGCGTCGGGAACAGCGGCACGAACTCGGCAACCGCCGTTTTCAGCTGGTCCTGGGCGGGTTTCTTCAACTCGCTGTCAGCGCTGACAACCTGGGTGGTTTTGGCCGGTTGCCTGGCCACGGCCTTGGATTTTGCGGCCGCCTTGACCGCCATCGCCGCCTTGAGTTTTTGCTGCAACTGCGCGGAGATGGGCTTGGCCTGGAGCGTGCCGCCCGCCTTGAGGGCTTTTTGCGCGGCCTGCTTGACCGCCTGCGCAGTCAGCTTGGGGGTGGGTTGCGAAGGGTACTGCTCGGCCAGGGCAAAGGCCGAAACGAAGCAGGAGGCCGCCATGGCCGCGCCCAGCATAAAGGCTTTTTTCGATTTCATTTTTTATCCATCCATAGTTAAAAACTGAAGGTCAGGTGACATCCGGTCACCTGGGATGGAATCTAGCCAAATACTGTATGCATGTCCAGTATTTTTGTAGGAAATTTTACCTCTTCAATACCCGGTCATTTCCAGATACCCCACCCCCCCGTCGAACCGCACCGGCCCTTCCCAATACGGAACACTCAGGTTCATCCAGGCATTCGGGTTGACGGCTTCGGTGGTGATATCCAACTGTTTGCCGGGAATCTTCAGCGACCAGCGCGTCGGCAGCTTGCGCCCCTCGATGGCCGTGGTTGCCAGCGGTGCCAGTTGAATATCGGCGTTGTGCAACGTCTGCGCATGGCCTTGCGGGTCGATCCAGGTGCCGGTGAGGTAACCGGCGCCGTCCTCCTGGCGCACGCGGAACAGCATCAGTTGCGCCCCGCTGTCCAGGTGCAGGGAGAACCAGTCCCAACCGGTCTGGCTGGCGCTCAGGGGTTGGCTGCTCCACTCGCGATCAAGCCAGGCGGGGCCGGTGACCTGATACACCTTGCCATCCAGGCTCAGGCTGCCGCTCGCGCTGAAGAACGGCTGGCTGTAGTAGTACGACGCCTGGCCCTGGTCGGATTTTCGGCTGTAGCCGTTGTCGCCTTGCAGCACCAGCGGACGGCTGGAGGTCAGGTGCAGATCGTAGGCGAATTGCGCACCGCTGGCCTTGAGTTGCATATCCGCCAAGGCACTGGCGGCACCGGGACGACTGGCAAAACGCCAATCGTCGATCCAGGCGTTGAAAGGCACCGCCTCGGCGCCGGCCTGGCCGACGCCGCCGCGGGCCAGGCGTTCGGCGGCGTAGTGGCGGCTGGCGGAGGTGACGGCGGCGTGGCCAAGCCACACGGTGGAGTCACGCCAGCCCGCTTGCGTCGGCCCGGCCTTGAGCGCGTTGCGAAACAGCGTCCATTGCACGCCGAACTCATTGCCCTGGGCATCCTTGAGGTTGGCGGTGACGTACCACCACTCGATGCGAAAGCCATCATGGGGCCCGTGATCTTCGGGAAAGCTGAAGACTTTGCCCGGCACCACCTGGGCAAAATCCGCCGCATCACTGCCCAGACCCGCGAAGCTCTGCGCCGGCGCGGGGGCTTTGTCGCAGCCGGCCAGCAATAACACCGCGCACAGCAAGGCTTTAATCTTCATGGGCGAACGTCCTCAACAAGTCCGCCGGACGGCTGCGGTACAGCTGCCACAGCGGCCACGCCGATGCCAGCAATGTCGCCAGCAATGCCAGCCCGAGCAACTGCGCCAACTGCCACGGGAATACCTGCAACGGCAGGCGCCAGCCAAAGGCTTGCACGTTGATCACCGCATCCAGGCACCATGCCAGCAGCAGGCCCAACGGCACCGCCAGCGCCAGGGTGAGTACCGCCAGCAACCAGGTCTGCCCCAGGTTCAACAGCATCAATTGCCGGCGCGTCACGCCCAGCGCCCACAGCGGTGCGAGTTGGCCCAGGCGGCTCTGGCTCTGGGTCAGCAAACTGATGAACAGCGCCACGCCGGCCACGCCGAGGGTGAGACTGTTAAGGGCACTGGTCGCGGCGAACGTACGCTCGAACACCTGGCTCGACCAGCCCTTGAGTTGCTGTTGATCGACGATGCGGCTGTCCTCCAGAGCAAAGGCGCGCTGCACCTCGCGCACCAGCGGCGCCACATCGGTCGGCGCGACGCGCAGGTTGAAACGCGCCGGCGAAAGGTTCGGCCAATGCGCGAGCAGGTGCTCGGCGTTGACCAGCAGGTGGCCCTTGGGATTACCGTAATCGGCGTAGATCCCCACGATCCTCGGCGACCACACGCCCTGGGGCGTAGGAATGTCGAGCGTATCGCCGAGCGTGATGGATAACCTGCGCGCCAGCTGCTCGCTGAGCATCAGGGTGTCGTCTTTATGCAACCGGTCCCACGGTTCGTCCACCGCCGCCAGCAACGGCCAGTGCTGACGGTAGGTCGGGTCGTCGACCACCCCGAACATGTCCGCCGGCCAGCCGCGCACTTGCACGTCGACCTGCCAGGTGGGCAGTACCCTGCGCACCAACGGCTGTTGCGTCAGCCAGCGGCTGAGTTGCTCCGCCTGGGCCGGGCTTTGCGGGTTCAGGTACAGCTCGGCGGTGAGGCGTTGTTCCAGCCAGTGGTTGAAGGTCGAACGGAAGCCGGAAGTCATGGAGCCCGCACCGATGTTCGCGGCCAGGGCCAACAGCAGCGCCATCAAGGCCAGGCTCAGCGCCGGCAATTGCTGGCGACAATCGGCGAGAAACCACTGGCCGAGCACCGAACGGCTGCGTCCCAGCACGGCCTTGAGCAAAGCGTTGAGCAGCACCGGCAAGCCCAGGGCTGCGCCGAGCAGCAACGCCGCCATCAGCACAAAGCCTGCGACCAGGCTATCGCCCAGCCACAGCGCCAGCAGCGCGATGAGCAATGCCGCGCCCGCCACCCAAGCCTGACGTCGCAACCAGCGCCCATGGGCCTCATGCCAGGCCTGGGCATTGGCCAGCGCCAGCAACGGCAAACGCGCCGCGCGCCACAGGCTGCCGGCACCGGCGAGCAGCGCACCCAGCAGGCTCAAGCCCAACCCCGCCAGCCACCACCCTGGGCTCAGGCTCAATTGCCCCGGCACCTCAGCCCCATACAGCCCACGCAAACTGGCGGCCACATCCGGCAGCAACGCGCCGGCCAGCAGGTAACCGCTGGCAACGCCAAGCACGCCTCCCAGCAGCGACAACGCCCCCAATTCCACGCCCAGGCTGAGAATCAGCAAGCGCGCACTCACCCCACAGGCGCGCAACGTACGCAACAGCCCGCGTCGCTGCTCCAGGGCCAGGCCAATGGCGGCATGCACAATAAACAGCCCCACCACAAAGGATAAAAAACCCAGCGCGTCGAGGTTCAGGTGAAAGCTTTCGGTGAGACGCGCAAGGTTGTTGTCCTCGCCCTGCTGCAATTGCAGCCCGGCAGGTGGCGTGGGGTGGCCGGCGGCGAAGGCGTTGTCGAGCAGCAAGCGCGACACCTGCCCCGGCATCTCCAGCAACGGTTGGGCGAAGCCGATATCGGTGAGCAACAGGCCCGGCGCCATGTCCGTTTGCGCCTGCAGCGGCGGCAGGCGTTGCCCATTGAGCAACTGCGGTTGCTGGCCCTCCCGCAGCCCCAGGGCCTGCAGGGTCTGCACGGCGATCCAGGTGCGGCCCGGCGGCTCGAAGAACGCCAACAGTTGCGCCTGGCTCAAGCGCTGCCCCGCCACCGCGCCGCTGCCGGGCAATGACAGCGGTTCGATACCCATCAATTGCAAGCGTACATCCGCCTGCCCCTGGAGCTGCACACGCCCCTGCACCACCGGCGACACCGGCCAGCCCGCTCGGCGCAACTGGGCGAACAGGCTTTGCGGCAAACGCGCAGCGTCCGGCGCGGTGAGGCTGGCCTGGGGTTCGCCGCCGATCAGTTGGCTGGCGCGGGCATAACTGTCACGTGCCTGGCTATTAAGCGCCTGCACCCCGGTCAACAGCGCGGTGGCCAGCCACAGGCCGGTCAGTACGCTGAAAAACTGCACCGGGTGGCGCCGCCAATGGCTGAGCAGTGCACGCAGCGCCCAATAAAACACCGCCATCTCAGTGCGCGTCCGTGGGCATGACATGGCCGCGATGCAGCACCATCTGGCGGTCCAGGCGTGCCGCGATGCGCGGGCTGTGGGTGACCATCAACAGGCTGGTGGGGCTGTCGCGCAGCACCTCCAGCAGCAGTTGCAGCACCTCGTCGCTGGTGGCTTCGTCGAGGTTGCCGGTGGGCTCGTCGGCCAACAACAATCGCGGGCGCGACGCCAGGGCCCGTCCCACCGCGACGCGTTGTTGCTGGCCGCCGGAGAGTTGTTCCGGATAACGCTTGAGCAAGTCGCCCAGGCCCAGGCGTTCCACCAATTGCGCCTGCCACGCAGGGTCAAAGCGCCGCGCCAGGCGCGCCTGGAAGGCCAGGTTGTCGTCGACGCGCAGGCTGCCGATCAGGTTGAACTGCTGGAACACCAGGCCGATTTCGGTACGCCGCCAGTGGGCCAGCTGCGGCTCGCTCAGCCGGTCGAGGCGCTGCTCGCCGACGCGAATGCTGCCGCCGTCCACCCGGTCGAGCCCGGCCACCAGGTGCAACAGGGTGCTCTTGCCACTGCCCGACTCCCCCATCAACGCCAGGCTGCTGCGTGCGGCCAGGTGCAAATCCACACCCGCCAACACCGCCAACGGGCCCTGCGGCGTGGCATAGCTTTTGAACACTCCTTGCACCTGCAACATGGCAACACTCGTTTGATGGGCGGCAATCGAGAATAACGGCTGCGGATTGAAGCCACGCAAATTTTTCACATGGATTTCACCGGTTGCCCACCCACCGAACTCTAAAGTTCCGACCCAAGCGTCACGCGTCGGTAACTTTTCAGTGACCACGCCTGGCAACTTTTTAAGCGCGACCTATTCAGCGAAAAGACAGCAGCGCTGTGACAGCCTCGCGCTTCACTGCGGTGACTTGCCATTACGTTGCGCCCAATTAATACAACATTGCCAACAGCGCCCATGGTGAATGAAGTGGTTGACCTTACCCTGACCAAACCACGCTCGCGTCGGGCTGCGCTCAAACGCCTGCGACGCCGGGGACTGGGCATTGCCGTGATCGCCCTGCTGCTGACCGCCAGCGTGTTCTGGCCGAACTCGCCGCGCAACCTGGGGGTGGGTGATCGCCTGCTGACCTCCGAGGTTTTACCCCTGTGGCGCGACGGCGACTTGATCGTCCTGGTGCGCCATGAAGAACGCTGCGACCGTTCGACCAACCCGTGCCTGGGCCCGGAAGAAGGTCTGACCATCAACGGCAGCCAACAGGCACAGAACCTCGGCAAAGCCTTTAAAAGCCTGGGCATGGACGGCAGCGACATCCTCGCCAGCCCCGCCATTCGCACCGCCCAGACTTCACGTTTCATGTTCGGCAAGAGCGACGTCACCTCGGGCCAGCAAGCAGTCTGCGGCGCGGCCATGGGCGAAGAATTGCTGAGCCACAAGCAGCCGGGGCGCAACCTGGTCTTCGTCACCCACAGCGGTTGCATCGCCGACTTCGAAACCGCTCTGGGCTACCCCCGTGCCCGTTTCCCCGAGTACGGCAGCGCCCTGTTCGTACAAGTGCTGCCCAACGGCAAGTTCAAGGCCCTGGGCATCATGAACAACCCCGACTGGCCGGCCGCACTCAAGCAACTCTAACCCCCCTGGCCATTACAGCCTCGGTCCATGTTCAGCAAAAAGACAGCCCTGTTCTGGCATGTTGAGTTGCCTCTTTCAATCAAGGACGTCATGACGACCTCCTGTTATTCAGTGAATACCGTGACCGCTTACGTTAATACTTCGCTACTTGAACATGATGAATATGAACGTCAAGAAGCGACGTGTTCATGAGCCGCCTGAAACCCCTGCCGTTATTGTTGCTGGCCTTCGCCGCGTTTTATCTACTGCCCCTGGGCCTGCACGGTTTGTGGACGCCGGATGAAACCCGCTACGCCCAGATCAGCCAGGAAATGCTGCTCAGCGGCAACTGGGTGGCGCCGCACTTCATGGGCATCCGCTATTTTGAAAAACCCGCCGGCGGCTATTGGCTGATTGCGCTTGGCCAGGCGCTGTTCGGTCAGAACCTGTTCGGCGTACGCATCGCCTCGGCCCTCACCACCGGCTTGAGCGTGCTGCTGGCCTACCTCATCGCCCGGCGTCTGTGGAACGACCCGCGCAAAAGCTTTGCCTGTGCTTTGCTGTACTTGAGTTTTGGCTTGGTCGCCGGGCAAGCCGGGTATTCCAACCTCGATCCGCAGTTCACGTTGTGGGTCAACCTCAGCCTGGTAGCGTTGTGGTTTGCCCTCGACAGCAGCACCCCGCGCAGCCGCCTGGGTGCCTGGGTGGTGCTGGGGTTCGCCTGTGCCATGGGGTTCATGACCAAGGGCTTCCTGGCCTGGGTGCTGCCGGTACTCATTGCCGTGCCCTATATGCTCTGGCAACGGCGCCTGGGCGAGCTGCTGCGCTATGGCCCGCTGGCGGTGGGCGTCGCGGTGCTGGTGTGCTTGCCCTGGGTGCTGGCGATCCACAACCAGGAGCCGGACTTCTGGCGCTTCTTCTTCTGGAATGAACACATCCGCCGCTTCAGTGCCGACGATGCGCAGCACGTGCGGGCGTGGTGGTTCTTCCTGCCGATCATCGCGGTGTCCTGCCTGCCCTGGGCCGGGTTGTTGCCCAGCACCCTGCGCGCCACCTGGCAGCAGAGACGTCAACCGCAGATCAGCTTCCTGGCCCTGTGGCTGCTGCTGCCGCTGGGGTTCTTCAGCCTGAGCAACGGCAAGCTGCCGACCTACATCATGCCGTGCCTGCTGCCGCTGGCCTTGCTGATGGGGCATACCTTGAGCGACTTGCTACGCCTGCACCGCGCCCGCCCGATCTGCCTCAACGGCCTATTCAACTTCGTATTCGGCATGGCGGGCATGATCGGCCTGATCTACCTGCAAATCGCCAGGCCCGTGTACAGCAACAGCCACGCCGAGATGTTCAGCCTGTCCCTGGGCTTTATCGTGTTGTTGGCGTGGATACTCGCCAACCTGCTGCAAGCCTTCCGTCCCCTCACGTTGTGGGCGATGCCGGCGCTGGGGATTGGCGTGCTGGTGATCCTGCTGCCGGCGAGCATGCCCGCGCCGATCGCCGATAACGAAATGCCCGACACGTTCGTCCTGGAACATCAGCAACTGCTGCAGGAAACCCACGCCCTGCTCAGCAACGACCTGAGCCTCGCCGCCGCCCTGTCCTGGCGCCTGCAACGTCCGCAGGTGACGCTGTATGACACCGAGGGCGAACTGCGTTATGGCCTGCAATATGCCGATTCGGTTCAACGCAAAGTCAATCTGGACCAAGTACAGGCCTGGCTCAAGGACGCCCGCCAACACGGCCCGGTCGGCGTGCTGATGCGGGTCGGCAGCACCAGCGAAATGCGCGAGGTCGGGCAACTGCCGCCGGGGGGCAAGCGGTATTCAAAGGGGGTGTTGGCGTTGATTGTGTATCCGCAATTGCCCATTACGAACGCAGGCTCGCCGCCTGAATAAAAGCCTCATCCAGACTCTTTGCCTCGTAGGCACGCATAAAGCTTTGCGCGTCATTGAAGCGATTGAAGCGCCGCTGGCTGAGCATGTAAAAATCATCGCAGTGCGTGACGATCTCATCGACGTTGTGCGATGAAACCAGCACCGCGACACCGTCCGCCGCCGCCCCCTCCAGGCATTGCCAGATGTGATAGCGAAACTCAGGATCTACCCCTGCGGTGGGCTCATCCAGTATCACAATATCGGCATTGGCGCAGAGCAGCGACAAGGTGAAAAACCAACGCTTTTCCCCGTAGCTGCAGAGAGAGGACTTTTTGTTCCAGAGTTCGCAGTAACGCTGCGCAATGCCAGGGCTCCATTTCTCGATTTGATCGAGCGCATGTTGTTGGGTGACTTTCGTTTCGGCGCAAAACAGCATGGTCATCTTGAAGATGTCGAACATACGCAATACAGCGGGCGTGCTGATGATTTGGGAGAGGTAAAGCAGCTTCGAAAAAGAGTTGTTTATCTCGCCGCCATCGATTTTCTTCAGGCCACAAAGCACGTCAAAAAACGTGGTTTTACCGGAACCGTTAGGCCCCAGCAGACCCGAGATCGAACCAGCCTCAACCTCCAGCGAGGCGTTATGAAGCAAGATATGAGATGCATATCGAACATCAAGCGAGTCCACAATAAGCCGTGCCATCAATAACGACTCCAAACGGGATTAATCAGTAAAAAGCGAAACATCACCCACAATGAAAGTACGAGGCAAATGACCACTACCACAACAACCCACCCACACTCCGCCACCCCTACCAACATAATTCTATTTGCCCACCACATCGGATTAAAAAACCTGACGATGGCAAGCATCGGATTTAGGGAACCGATGCTTACGATACCAAGCGCCAACATCGTTAGGGACAACATGGAAAAAAGCGTACTTGCATTCTGAAAACCCACTGGAACCAGCGTCAACAAAAGCGCAGGTATGGAGAACAGCAGAAAGCAAACATAAAACCGCCCAACAATAACGAGATATTCGGCAAGACCAGCGACTCCGGAGGAATGACGTGTCATTACGTAGAAGACAGAGCAATACAGCATGGAAACAATCGAATAGGCAAAAAACTGTCCAGCAAGAAAAATAATTTTCGTCCGACCTGTGTAAACGAAGGATCGTAGGAAACCACTTTCTCTGCGACCCACTATGTAAAATGCCAACCCGAATAATGCAACACTTGAAGCGACAAAAGCGTAGAACCAGGAAGTACTGGACAAATAATCGGTAGCCACCTCAGTTACCGGTGCCCTTGTGTAGGTAATCAGGTAGTAGGTAACGACTGGGGAAATCACCGTCCAAAATAACGCGACAGGTTCTTTTAATTGTTCTTTGATAAACAACAGTGCTAACAGAAAGGGCTTCGACAGGGAATACAGGGTCATGATTCACCTCATGAAAACGGAACCATCTTTGCCAAGCCAGACTGGCGTATCGAGGACTTAAACCGACAAAATCAAATCTAGCCCCTGAGAAAAAAATCGCAATATCTATAAAAAATCCATGTAGGAAATTTAACCTCAAGCATTGGGAAGTTTCACTCAACAATTTCGGACGATCAATAGTTGCGAAAACACTAAAAACCACTTCTCGCCGCGCATCAAAAACTTGTTTCTTTACTAAATTAATAAGTTACGCACAATCAAACTATAAGAAGCAATAGGCGCCTGCGCAGACGTTTTCTTTAGGAAAAGGTTTCCCCCTCAAAGATGCAGATGATTAATCCGACAAATGGCAAACCTTAGGCTCTTTCAGGGCTCACCCAGAATGCGTAATTACCCACATTTGGATCGCGGGGGCTTCAAGTAAATGTCTGCCAGCTGTCAGACCGCCACGGGGCAAGAGCCTTCACTGAGGACCAGAAACCGGGGACTAACAGCGGCGTCGCTGGCATTTGGTCATGCTTTGTAAAAGGCCAGCAGGCTGCATCCCTTTTAATTGCAGGACGTTTCCGAGACAATCCCTGCCGCCTTGCGCCTGCTGGAATCGGTGGCTAGTCTGCGGTCCGTCACTGCTTATCAGTGATCGGGTTTAGTCGCCCGGATTCTGAACAGGCGCACGCTCCCATGAGGCTTTATGGTGGCTGTGCGCAGGGCGCCCTCGGGCGCGCCGGGTTCCTGTTCTGACCGGTCGACTAACCTGCGTACAGCCGCCACCTTCGTTTAGTCGCGAAACGTGTCGGTTCCTTGAGATTCAGACAGGAGCTACACCATGAACAAAGCCCTACCCGATCCACCTATCGACCCCGCCAAAGACCGCGCCGCCTTCAACCGCGCCATCGACCATTACCTGCCCACCCAAGGTTTTCACACCGTCAACGAAGACCTGAGCTTCGAAGATGCCCTGCTCTACACCGCCAGCCTGCTCGATAGCGCTTCGGCCACCGCGCTCGATTGTGGCGAGCAATTGGCAAGCCCCGAACGGGCGAAGATTTTGGCGGTGTGGCATTTGCTGGAGATTGCCAAGACCACGGTGGATCGTTCGATTGATTGCCTGAAACCCTCAGCCTGAACGCGGTCAATGTCGGAGGGGCATCGCACCGCCCCTCCAACGCGATCACCCACCAAACAACTCCCCAATCAAATTGAACAACGTGCTCTTTACCGCGCTGTCCAGCTCGGTCCAGGCCAACCCGGTGCTGGCCTGGAACGCGCCGAGTTCCAGAGGCCGCGACACACAGTTGGCCGGCAACGCCCGCGCTGCCTGCTGGGGCAATACGCCAATGCCCAGTCCGGCGCAGACCAGTGCCAGCATGGTGGTGAACTCGCCCAGCTCGGCAGCAACCCGCAAGGGCACGCCCAGTGCCTGGATAAACTCATCGTAGAACCCTGGCGCATAACGGCGCGCGAGGATATACACCGGCAGGTCACGTAAATCGGCGGGGAAGATGGATGCCTGCGCCGCCAAGGGGTGATCCGCCGGCAACGCCACGCAGAAACTCTCCCGCAACACCACACGCGTCTGCACCCCCGCATGCGCGGCGGGCAGGCGCATCAGGCCAAAATCCAGCAGGCCGCTTTTCAATGCGGCGGCTTGATCGGGCCCGGGCATGTCCTTGAGTTCCAGCTCGATACGCGGGTAGCGCTGGTGCACCGCGCGGATCAACTCGGGCAGCAACTGCGGCAGCACCGACGACACAAAGCCCAGGCGTACACGCCCGATTTCGCCACGGTTGGACGCCCGCGCCGCGTCCGCCGCCCGCGCCGCCTGGTGCAAGGTGGCCTGGGCTTCGGGCAAGAACACGCGGCCGGCTTCGGTCAGCGTCACCGAGTGGCGATTGCGGTCGAGCAGGCGCACACCCAAGCCACTTTCGAGCAATTTGATCTGCATGCTCAGCGCCGGCTGCACGATCGACAACTGCGCCGCCGCCCGGCCGAAGTGCAGCTCCTGGGCCAGCACCACAAAGGCGCGCAAGTGCTTGAGCTCCATCGGACCTCCTCGGTGATCACGGATATTGATCAGCCGATCATAAATGAATATTGGCCTCTCCCCGCACCCTAGGGTGAACTAAGGTTACTAACGAGCGTTAACAATGAGTTTGGCTTATCACAATAAGCACGTCAGGAGACAGGGCCCATGCACAGCGTTTTAGATAACTTGCGCCTCGACGGCCGCCTCGCGTTGATCACAGGTTCCAGTGCCGGCATCGGCCTGGCCATCGCGCGTGGGCTGGCCCAGGCCGGGGCGCGGGTGGTGCTCAATGGGCGCAACCGCAGCACGTTGCGTGACGCGGCCGAGCTGCTCACGCAGGAGGGCCTGGAGGTGCACACCCAGGCGTTCGATGTGACCGACAGCGCGGCGATCCAGACCGCCGTGGCGAGTATCGAGGAGCGCCTCGGCCCGCTGGAGATTTTGGTGAACAACGCCGGCATGCAACGCCGTGGGCCGCTGGAAGACTACAGTGAGCAGCACTGGCGCGAGCTGATCAGCACCAACCTCGACAGCGCGTTCCTGGTCGGCCAGGCCGTGGCGCGGGCGATGATCCCGCGCAAGCGTGGGCGCATCATCAACATCTGCTCGGTACAAAGTGAGCTGGGCCGCCCCGGCATTGCGCCGTATGCGGCGAGCAAGGGCGCGCTGAAGATGCTGACCAAGGGCATGGCGATTGATTGGGGCCCGCACGGGCTGACGGTCAATGGCATCGGCCCCGGTTATTTCAAGACCGAACTGAACGCCAACCTGGTGGCCAATCCCGAATTCAGCGACTGGCTGGTGCAACGCACCCCGAGCCGACGCTGGGGCGACGTGGCCGAACTGGCCGGCGCGGCGGTATTCCTGGCCAGTGACGCGGCCAGTTTCGTCAACGGCCATATCCTGTATGTCGACGGTGGCATCACCGCATCGCTGTAACCCGGAGAACATCATGCACGCTATCGTCTGCCACGCTTCAAAAGACCTGCGGGTGAGCCCTCAGGATGAACCGCAAACCCTCGGCCCCGACCAACTGCGCGTGCGCATCGCCCGGGGCGGCATCTGCGGTTCGGATTTGCATTATTACCAGCACGGCGGCTTCGGCACCGTGCGCCTGCGCGAACCGATGGTGCTGGGTCATGAAGTGTCGGCGGTGATCGACGCCGTGGGCGCGGACACCGGGTTGTTCAAGGTCGGCCAGCGCATCGCGGTCTCGCCGTCACGTCCCTGCGGCGCTTGCCGTTACTGTCATCAGGGCCTGCCGAATCATTGCCTGGACATGCGTTTCTACGGCAGCGCCATGCCCTTTCCGCATATCCAGGGTGCGTTTCGCCAGAGCCTGGTGATCGAGACGCACCAGGCCCATCGCCTGGCCGACCACGTGAGCCTCGCCGAAGGTGCGCTGGCCGAGCCGTTGTCGGTGGGTTTGCACGCGATCCAACGCGCCGGCGCGGTGTTCGGCAAACGCGTGCTGGTGACCGGCTGCGGCCCCATCGGCAATCTTTTGATCGGCAGCTTGCGGGCAGCCGGCGCGGCTGAAATCGTTGCCGTGGACTTGTCGGCCAGCGCCCTCGCCTGCGCCGAAAAAATGGGCGCCAGCCGCACCCACAACCTTGCCGACGGCAACGACGCGCTCAAGCGCTACACCACCGAAAAAGGCTACTTCGATGTGATGTTCGAAGTCTCCGGCAGCGCCCAGGCCTTGCGCAACGGCCTGGAATGCATTGCGCCACGTGGTGTGCTGGTGACGGTCGGGTTGGGCGGCGATGTGACGCTGCCGCTCAACCTGCTGGTCAGCCGCGAGATCGACCTGCGCGGCACCTTCCGCTTTCATCCGGAGTTTGCCCAGGCGGTGGATTTATTGAATCGCCGGATCATTGATGTACGGCCGGTGATCTCGCACACCGTGCCATTCGAGCAGGCGGTGCAGGCGTTTGAGTTGGCGGCGGACAAGACCCAGGCGATGAAGGTGGTGTTGGATTTTGGCGTACCGGATCGACCCTAACCCCCGGCAAGCCCCCAGACAATTAGTCCTAGCAGCGGGAAGATGATCAGACCGATAGCCCAAGCTGCTTTTATTCCCACAGTTTTATGGCTGCGGCGGCACAGGGCCCTAAGTGTTTGAAGCACACGGCAGCATCGATCATGAGAGTCGCCAGCTCCTCCCAATCTTCAACGGCGACCGCTGCCCGCGTGCCTCTGGTGTAACCGGGCTACGTTCTGATCGATGCGGTCTTGGATCGTTCGCAAGGTGTCTCGAGTAATAACCTGTGGGTATAAGCTCTCGGCGATGGTTGCAAATTGGCTCGCCACATCACAAATGCCGTCAATCACTCTGCCTGCTGCGTCCGGAGCCACCTCAGCTTCCTCGGCAAGCCGAAGCATTTGCGTGCGAGAAATCGACAGGGCTTCCCCCATCACATCCATCTGATGATATCCACTCGGCCCCTCGCAGAAGGTCACGTCGTAAGCCGGCGACAGTCTCCACTGACCGTCCTGCGACATGATGTAGGCAAAGTTCTTGGGGTGATCGTCTCGGTTGTTGAACGCAACATTGAAGACGACACGTTCGAAGGCCACCGCCATCTCGCGCACGTCGTTGGTGCACATCTGTGTTGCCCGCAAGAAGTTGACGTAGTCCAACACCCCCGGAGACCGGTAATTTGCCCCCGTAAAGGCCGCGAGGCTTTGCATGGGTACGCGCAGACCATCCCGGCGGTCAAATCGCTTACTGGCAAACGCTGCCAACCCATTAGGCAGACTGAAGTACTGCGTGTCAGGGGTTTCGATACCGCACATGCGCAGGCACTCGGCGTAGACCATTTCGATAGCGCACACCTCGGCATGTTCTTCTTTGGCCGGGAACTTAATCAACCAGGCTTCAAAGCCCGGCGTGACGGCAGTGGTAAACCCGCCAGTTTCGGGATCGCGATAGACGAGGGCCTTAGGCCTTGCACCTTGAGGCGAGCCGCCCACCAGCAGCAACGTCTGCAGGAATTCGCCACCGTCTCCATGGAGCACTTCCTGCACTTCGCCAGCAAGCTGTTCCAGCGGGATGTGGACTTCAGATTCCTGACCTTCGGGCGCCACGGGCTCAAACGTCATGGCACCCATCGCATTGCTACCGATGTAGGCTAGCCGTTCCAGTGAGCCGATGCGCGCAGTGGTGAGCCCGCGGCGCCTGAACATACGGTCCATCAGCAACATGCCCCACCCATCCGGCAACGAGTCGTAAACAGGCCCTGGCAAGTACAGCTGGTGGTCTGGAAAATCTCGGCGCAACTGGGCCCCCTCCAGCGGCAGCGTGTAGGAGGACAGTTCCAAGCCCCTTTGCCTGGCTTCATTGCGGTACTCGAACACGATCAGCGGGCGACCGGTCAGGGCGGTCGTGGAGACCAGCGTGCCCCATTGCCATCGCTCACCCCAGCCTTCGTAGAAGACGTTCACCTGCTCAAGCATTGCCGGACTTCCTCTTTGTACGAAGACGATTGGCACTGTTTTCGTAGCGCCGAATATCCTCGATGCTTTCCAGCTTTGGCAGGAACAGGCCTTCGAGTTCCTTGGTACGGCCAAGGGCCATCGCCACCCGGACCACGTTCTCGAACCCGACATTGCGCCCGGCTTCAAGGTTGGACACGGTGTTGGTGCCGATGCCGGCACGCCCGGCCAAGTCGGCTTGTGTCATGTCCAGCGCCAAGCGCTCTGTGCGCAAGCGATCGCAGAGGCGCTTGACGACCTCACCCGGCTTGCTGAAGCTTAAATCCAACATAGTGTGTATCCAGCCCATTCTTTGCCAGTTAACTCACAAAATTATAGAATTAACCTAGAGCCCTATCAAGCGACGTTATTTCCCCGGTGTCAGGATAGTTGTCGCCTCTGCGGTTTTTCCTGAAAAAGAACATCGGGGGGCGGAAAGAAAAAATACCGTAAAGCCCACCAGCCAATATCCGACTTTCATCAGTCACTCTCCTTGAGCGCCAAACAACGCTTGGCGTTCGCAGAGCATAGCCGGGGTTTATCGACCTGCTGATCAGCTCAGGCGCACTGGTGAGGCGGGTGGTGCGACCTTTTCATTCAAAAAAATCAAACTATCGCAACCTGCGCGGCTCAGACCTTCAGGGTCTGCCGCACCGCCATCGCACGCCGGCCCCACCTTTGGTCACTATGAAACCTCAAGACAGGAGCCCACCCTTGATCGCACAAATCATGATCGCCGCGCTGGGCGTTGTCGCCATCTGGTTCAGCCAGAGCAAACGCTTGAAGGTGCGCCGCTACGCGTGCCTGTTCGGCATGGCGGGCCAGCCGTTCTGGTTCTGGTCCTCGATCAATGCCGAGCAATGGGGCATCGTCTTGCTCAGCTGTTTCTATACCGTGGCGTGGGCCAAGGGCATCAAGACTCACTGGATTGATCGCAAGCCCGACGTACACGCCTGATTTGCAATCGCTCACCGCACTGCCTATATTTGCCGCCTGGCGCTCTCTACGCCACCTTCCGCGGAAAGGGCTGCGCCCAAGACAGTGAAGCACCCTCTTATTTCTACGACTCCCAACCTTGAAGCGGAAAAGGTTTGTGCAAGGAGCTCGTATGTCGCAACGTCCTTTATCCTCCAACACCGACGGCCGTCTGAACCTTGAGCAGCAGCGCAAGCGCGCCAAGGAACTGTTGGCGCACCTCAAGACCCAGGACCCAAACGCCACCCTGTCCCAGGCCCAATGGCAGCTCGCCAAACAGCTGGGTTTCAGCAGTTGGCCCAAGCTCAAGGCGCATATCGACGCCCTCGACTTCGCGGCTCGCCACCCGGATTTCGACGCCAGCGATGAAGCGCGCACCAGCCACTGGCGCTGCGGCAGTGACATCGCCCACAGCCTGAAGCTGGCAGGGTTCAAGGGCCACTTCCGGATGCTCACCGACCCGCTGTGCATGGGCCCGGTGCGTGACCTGCCCCGCCAGGCATTCCGTGACATGCGCAGCGCGTTCATCAGCCGGGCCTTCGCCATGGACGAAACGGACACAGCGCGCCGCGTGGCCGACGAATACACCCAACTTGAAACCCTGGCCAGCGCCGAACACAGCGTGCTCTGGTGCGAGGCCGATGCCTATGACCAACTGTTTCTGATCCGCGCACTGGCCGGCCTCGAACAGGCGCCGGTCAGGCTGGAGCTGGTCGAAGTGGAGCGCATCCCCGGCGTCGAGCGTTTTATCGGCATTGGCCAACTGGCGCCGGATGTATTGGCGTGGTTGTGGCCGCAACGGCGCGTGATCGATGCCGCCGCGGTGCACCTGGCCAAACAGGCCTGGGCGGCGTATTGCGACAGTTCACCCCTCGCCTGGGCGCAATTGGCCCACGGCAAGCACGCCGCCCTGCCCTTGCTGGCGCCGGCACTGTTGCGCCAGTTGCAGGAATTGCCGGGGCTTGAGGATGGCCTGTCGCTGACCGAACGCCTTGCGCTCACCTACATCGCCGAAGCCGGGCCGGTAGCGTTCGGCCGGGTGTTCGCCGAGTTGATGGCCAAGCGCGAGCCGCTGCCGTTTCTGGGCGACATGATGTTTCATGCGCTGCTGCGGCCGTTGATTGACGGGGAACAGCCGTTGCTGCTGGAAACCGAGGCCCATCTGCAATGGCCTCAGCGAAGGTTGGCGTTGACGCCATTGGGAAAGGACGTACTGAGCGGCAACGCCAACTGGATAGCGCACACCTGCCACGAGCGATGGGTAGGTGGTGTGTGCACGCGGCCGGGTGAGGCTCATTGGGCGTTGGATCGCAACCTCAAGCCGGTGTGGCGTGACCGCTAGCGACACACCCCCTCAGTGCCGCAGCAACTTGCGCAGCGGCACGCCATCCTTGAGCACCGGCGATTTGATCACGATGTAGCTGAAGTACTTGGAGATGCCGATGTTCTTGTCCAGCAGGCTTTCCACCACTTCCTGGTAATGCTGGATGCTGCGGGTCATGAAGCGCACCAGGTAGTCGTAGCCACCGCTGATCAAGTGGCATTCGAGCACTTCGTCCACCAGGCGGATGTTGGACTCGAACTTGGCGAAGTCTTCGCGCTTGTGGTCGCTGAGGGTGATCTCGGTGAACACCGTGACCGAGTCGGTGATCTTGGCCAGGTTCAAGTGCGCCTTGTAGCTGGAAATATACCCCGCCGATTCCAGCCGCTTGACCCGTTGCAGGCATGGGCTGGCCGACAGGCCCACGGCGTCGGCGAGGCTGACGTTAGTCATCCGGCCGTCTTTTTGCAGTTCAACCAGAATGCTGATGTCGATCCGGTCCAGCTTGACTAGCCCTTCCATTGCGTACCTCTTGACTGCCGTTTGTAAGCAATCTTCTAGCAAAATCAGCGCCGTAAAGACAGCTGATGCTGCGCCACCAGGTCCGCCATGCTGTTGATGCAGTACTGCGCCGCGCAGGGCGAAGGCTGCCGGGCCCGGTGGCGGCCGATCAAACAGCGGTCCAGCGAGCCTTGTGCGCCGACCGACGGGCCGGTCACATGCAGCACCGGTTGCACCTCTTGCGCCGGATCATTGAGCCATTGCAGGTCATCGGCCAGGGAAATGAAATCTTCCGGTGCAATGCCCAGCCGTTCGCACAACACGCCGCGATCCTGCGCATCACGGTCCCCACGCACCAGCAACCGGTAGAACTTGCGCAGATACAGCATAGCCCCCGGCGCGTCCTCGAACAGTGACCAATTACCCACCGACCGGGCAAAGCTCATGCCCTCCTCCCAACTGGCGTGTACCCCCCAGCGCTCGGCGAGCTGGCGATGGGCGAAACACAGCACGCCACTGAAGCCCAGCTCCGCGAAGCGCGGGTATAAGGCTGCGACCACCGCGTTGTATTCGACCTGCACCTGCTCCCTGGGCGGCTGCCCGCCGCGACTGTCGAGCAGTGGTTGCAAGGCGGCCCATACCCCCGAATCGCGGTCCACCAGCACTTCATCGCAATCGATCAGCAGCGCTCGATAATCTGTCAGTCCCATGTGCGGTCAAGCCTCCAATGATGCAGTTCACCTTGAACAGGCACAGGCTCAGTTCAAGACCCGTGCCAAGGCGCCATCCAGAATTTTCACGGCTTCGTCGACCTGGGCTTCGGTGGTCACCAACGGCGCGAGGAAGCGCAGCACGTTGCGGTGCACGCCGCATTTGATCACCAGCAAGCCACCGGCGCGGGCCTCGTCGATCACTCGTTGGTTGAGGTCGGCATCGGGCGTGCGCGCCGGGTCATCCTTGACCAGCTCGATGGCCAGCATAAAGCCGGTGCCGCGTACATCGCCGATGCGCGGATAGCGGGCCTGCAAACCGAGCAGGCCGTGGCGCAGGCGCTCGCCGAGCGCTTGGCTGCGGGCCAGCAAGTGTTCCTGTTCGAAAGCCTCGATCACTGCCAATGCCGCCGCGCATGCCAGGGCGTTACCGCCATAGGTGCCGCCCAGGCCGCCGGGCAGCGGTGCATCCATGATGTGCGCCTTGCCAACCACGCCGGATAACGGCAAGCCACCGGCCAGGCTCTTGGCGACGGTGACCAGGTCCGGCTGGATCCCGGCGTGCTGGAAGCCGAACCAGGTGCCGGTGCGGCCGAAACCGGTCTGGATTTCATCGAGGATCAACACAATGCCGTGCTTGTCGGCCAAAGCACGCAGGGCCTGAAGAAACGCTGGCGGCGCGGTGAGGAAACCGCCATCGCCCTGCACCGGCTCGATGATGATCGCCGCCACGCGCTCCGGCGCTACCTGGGTCGCGAACAACTCATCCAGCGCCTTGAGCGCCAGCTCGCTGGTCACGCCGCGATAAGCGTTCGGATACGGCGTGTGAAACACCTCCGGCGCGAACGGCCCGAAGTTCTGTTTGTAGGGTTGGCTCATGCCGGTGAGTGTGGTGCCCAGCAGCGTGCGGCCGTGGAAACCGCCACGAAAAGCGATCACCGCCGAGCGATTGGTGTGGGCACGGGCGATCTTTACCGCGTTTTCCACCGCCTCGGCGCCGGAGGTGAAAAACGCCGCCTTATAGGCCTCCTGTCCACCGATCATTTCACACAGGCGCTGGGCCAGATCAAGGTAAGGCGAGTAGGCCACCACCTGGAAACACGCGTGGGAAACCTTCTGCAATTGGGCCTGCACCGCCGCGACCACCTTGGGATGGTTGTGACCGATGTTCAACACGCCGATGCCGCCGACAAAATCCAGGTAGCGCTTGCCATCCACGTCCCACAGTTCGGCGCCCTGGGCGCGGTCGATCACCAGCGGGTGCGCGGTGATCAGGCCTCGGGGCACGAATTGCTCGCGCTGACGGAGCAAATGAGGGGTTTCGTCAACTTTGCTGTTCATGGCATTTCCCATTGTGAATGCGGCAACCGGAAGGTGGTTGCGATGCTGTCCAGCGTACGGCGTGCGGGCAACCAACTACGCCGAACTTGGCCCGTGAGAAATGCGGATCGACTGTTTTGCCCTGGCCTTTCAACAGATCCTGCGCCGGGCTTTGGGTGATCATGAGCGTCTTCTTTCATCCAGCAGGAAATGCCCATGGCCTTGCTCTACAAAGCCGACCCGGTGCGCGGCCAACACTGGCAGGCGCTGTTCGCCGAACACGCGCCCGATATCGAATGGCGCGCCTGGCCGGACATCGGCAACCGCGCCGACATCGAATACCTGGCCGCCTGGCAGGCACCGGACGACGTGCAGCAGGTACTGCCCAATCTGAAAGTGTTGTTTGCCTTATCGGCCGGCGTCGACCAACTGGACCTGTCGCGCCTGCCCCCCGAACTGCCGGTGGTGCGCCTGCTCGATCCCGGCATCACCCGTGGCATGTGCGAATACGCCAGTTGGGCCGTGCTCAGCCTGCACCGCGACATGCTGCGCTACCGCCAGCAACAGGCTGCGCGCTGCTGGCAGGCGCACCTGCTGCAGCCGGCGGCGAATCGGCGCGTCGGTGTGATGGGGTTGGGGACACAAGCCCAGCAGATTCTGACGACCTTGGCGCCGCTGGGGTTTGTCTTATCGGGCTGGGCGCGCAGTGCGCACCAATTGGCGGGCGTGACGTGCTACGCAGGCGAGGCACAACTGCCGGCGTTTCTCAGCCAGTGCGATATTTTGCTGTGCGTGCTGCCGTTGACCGAGCAGACCCAGGGCATTCTCAACCGGCGTCTGTTTGACCAACTGCCCCGTGGCGCCGCATTGATCAACATGGGCCGTGGTGGGCATCTGGTGGAGGCGGATCTGCTCGAGGCGCTGGGCAGCGGGCAATTGAGCGCTGCGGTGCTGGATGTGCTGCAGGAAGAACCGGCGCCGCACGCGCATCCTTTCTGGGATCACCCGCAGATCCTGCTCACACCGCACATCGCCGCGATGACCCAGCCGGCGAGTGCGTTTGGGGTGTTGCTGGAAAATATCCGGCGGTTCGAGCGCGGTGAGGCGATGGTGGGCGAAGTGGATCGCCACAAAGGCTACTGATGCCTGGAGATCAAAAAAGTGGGAGGGGCGGTGCGACGATTCGACTTGCTCCCTCCCACATTTTGAAGCGTGCCCGCTTTTAGGGCTGGAGCCTTTCGGCAATCGCCAAACCCACCTCCTGGGTTGAGGCCCGCCCCCCCAAATCCGGCGTCACCTGCCCCGCCGCAATCACCCCTTCAATCGCCTGCAAAATCCCATCATGCGCGGCCCGGTAACGCTCGTCGCCATGGCCGAGAAAATCCAGCATCAACGCCCCCGACCAGATCATCGCAATCGGGTTGGCGATGTTCTGCCCATAAATATCCGGCGCCGAACCATGCACTGGTTCGAACAACGATGGGAAGCGCCGTTCGGGATCCAGGTTGGCCGACGGCGCAATGCCGATGGTGCCCGCACAGGCCGGCCCCAGGTCGGAGAGGATGTCGCCGAACAGATTCGACGCCACCACCACATCGAAGCGGTCCGGCTGCAGCACAAAGCGCGCGCACAGGATGTCGATGTGCTGCTTGTCCCAGCTCACCTCGGGGTAGTTCGCCGCCATCAACGCGGTGCGCTCGTCCCAGTAAGGCATGCTGATGGAGATGCCGTTGGAGTTGGTCGCCGCCGTCAGTTTTTTACGCGGACGAGTCTGGGCCAGGTCGAAGGCGAACTTGAGGATACGGTCGACGCCGCGCCGGGTGAACACCGACTCCTGCAGCACGAATTCATGGGCGGTGCCTTCAAACATCTTGCCGCCTACCGATGAGTATTCGCCTTCGGTGTTTTCACGGATCACCACGAAGTCGATGTCCCCCGGTTCGCGCCCGGCCAGCGGGCACGGCACGCCGGGAAACAACCGCACCGGGCGGATGTTCACGTACTGGTCGAAGTCGCGGCGGAACTTGAGCAGCGACCCCCACAGTGAGATGTGATCCGGGACTTTGTCCGGCCAGCCCACCGCGCCGAAGTAGATCGCGTCATAGCCCTTGAGCTGCTCGAACCAGTCGTCGGGCATCATCTGCCCGTGCGCCAGGTAGTAGTCGCAGTGAGCCCAGTCGAGCACGTCGATGCTCAGGTTCAGGCCCCAGACTTTGGCCGCCCGTTCCAAAACCCGCAGGCCTTCAGGCAAGACTTCCTTGCCGATGCCATCGCCGGCAATCGCGGCGATTCTGAATGTTTTGCTCATGGAGCCTGCCTCGCTAGTTCAACCCGCCAATGTGGAACGCCTTGATTTCAAGGTATTCATCCAGACCGTACTTGCTGCCCTCACGTCCCAGCCCCGACTGTTTGACGCCGCCAAACGGCGCGACCTCCATGGAAATGATCCCGGTATTGAGCCCGACCATACCGAACTCCAGGGCCTCGCCGAAGCGCCACGAGCGTTGCAGGTCCTGGGTGAAATAGTAGGCGCCCAGGCCGTACGGCGTGGCATTGGCCAGGGCCAGCGCCTCGGCTTCATCGGTAAAGCGCAGCAGCGGTGCCACCGGGCCGAAGGTTTCTTCGTTGGCCAGCAGCATGCCGGCGTGGCAGTCACCGAGCACCGTGGGTTGCACGAATGGGCTGTCACCGGTGGGGATCGCGCCGCACAGTAAGGTGGCGCCCTGGCCCAGGGCATCGTCGATATGTCGCGCGACTTTGCTCACCGCGGTGGGGTTGATCAGCGGGCCGATGGTCATGCCCTCCTCCAGGCCATTGCCGACCTTGAGCTTGCCCACCTCCTGCACCAGCCGCGCGGCGAACCGTTCGTAGATCCCGGCCTGCACCAGGATGCGGTTGGCGCACACGCAGGTTTGCCCGGCGTTGCGGAACTTGCTGATCATCACCCCGGCCACCGCCTGCTCCAGGTCGGCGTCATCGAACACCACAAACGGCGCGTTGCCGCCCAGCTCCAGGCTCAGGCGCTTGATGTGTTCCGCGCTCTGGCGCATCAGCAGGCGGCCGACGGCGGTGGAGCCGGTGAAAGAGATCTTGCGCACCGCCGGGTTGCCGGTCAGTTCCCCGCCGATGCCGGCGGGCAACCCGGTGATCACATTGAACACGCCGGCAGGAATCCCCACGCGTTCGGCCAGCACCGCCAGGGCCAGGGCCGACAACGGCGTGAGGTCCGAGGGTTTGACGATGATCGGGCAGCCGGCGGCCAGGGCCGGTGCGCATTTGCGTGTGATCATCGCGTTGGGAAAATTCCACGGGGTGATGGCGGCGCACACGCCCACCGGCTGCTTGAGGGTCAGCAGGCGGCGGTCGCCGCTGGGCGCCGGCATGGTTTCGCCGTAGACCCGTCGTGCTTCCTCGGCGAACCATTTGACGAAGCCCGCGCCGTAGCGCACCTCGCCCTTGGCTTCATAGAGCGGCTTGCCCTGTTCACAGGTCATGATCAGTGCGAGGTCATCGAGGTTATCGAGCATCGCCTGGTACCAGCGCTCCAACAGCGCCGCGCGTTCGGCGGCCGGGCGCGCGCGCCAGGCCGGCCAGGCGCGTTCGGCGGCAACGATAGCGCGGCGCGTGTCCACCGCGTCCATGGCCGGCACCCGTGCCAGCAACTGGCCGGTGGCGGGGTCGTGGACATCCAAAGTCGCGCCGCTGTCGGCGGCGATCCATTGGCCATCCACATAGGCGAGTTCAGCCAACAGGCTGGGGTCTTGCAAGCGAGTCGTGAGCATGGTCGAGTCCTGATCCGAGACACGCTCCAGTCTAGGGAGGTGCCACGGATGAGGATGCCGAAAGCGCGATCCAGGCAGTGTGCCGTGCTGAAATTGAGCCGCGGACGGCAGGCTCTGCTACGCCGTAAGCGAGCCGAGCAAGCCTTGCAGAAAGCGCTCACCGGCGTCCATCTGGCTGATCTCGATAAACTCATCGGGCTTGTGCGCCTGCTCGATGGAACCGGGCCCGCACACCACCACCGGTACGTCCAGGCGCTGCTTGAACAAGCCGCCTTCGGTGCCGAACGAGACCTTCGAAGTCCCGGTGCCGGGCGCAGCGAATTGCTTGAGAAAACGCACCGCTTCGACGCTGGGATGGGTGTCCAGGCCGGGGTAGATATTGAGGGCTTCGATCTCGATGGCCGCCACGCTGGAGAGCTTCTGCGCCTCACGCACGATGACTTCGGCGCGCTCGCGCATCTGCTCCAGGAACGCGTCCAGGTCATCGGCGGGCAGGTTGCGCACTTCGAAATCCAGGGTGCACAGGTTGGGCACGATGTTCAGCGCCTTGCCACCGACGATCTGCCCTACATGCACGGTGCTGTAGGGTACATCGTAGTCGGTGTCCTGGGCGCCGTGGCGTTGCAGTTGCTGCTGGCTGTCGCGCAGGGCGGCGATAAAGTCGCAGGCCACATGGATGGCGTTGACCGAGCGCGGCGCCAGCGACGAATGTGCTTCCAGGCCGCGACAATAGGTGCGGTAGGAACCCTTGCCCTTGTGGCCCAGCACGAACTGCATGTTGGTCGGTTCGCCGATCACGCACAGAAACGGGCGCACCGGCGCCAGGTGCAGCACATCGAGCAGGCGCCGCACACCGACGCAACCGATTTCCTCGTCATGGGACAACGCCAATTGCAACGGACGGTTCAACCTGTGGCCGGCGGCGTCGAGCAAGGCGTCGATGGCCAGGGCGATAAAGCCCTTCATGTCGCAACTGCCACGTCCATAGATGCGCCCGTCCTGCACGGTGGCGGCGAACGCGGGAACGGTCCACGCCTGCCCCGCCGCCGGCACCACGTCGGTGTGCCCGGAGAGCAGCACACCGGGTTGGTCCTTGGGCCCCGTGCTGGCGAACAGGTTGGCCTTCTTGCCGCTCTCGTCCTTGACGATCAGCGACTCGATGCCGTGGCTTAGCAAGAGATCGCGCACGTACTCGATCAAGGCCATGTTCGACTCGGACGACACCGTGTCGAACGCCATCAGTGTTTTCAGGATATCCAGTACGCGGGGCTTCATGAGGCCTGGCTCCGTTGCGCGGCAGAAAGGGCAAAGCGGGTGATGGAAAACGCTGCGATCGGCGTGCTGGTGCTGCCGGTGGCGAGCAGTTCGGCCATCACATCGCCCACGCCGGGGCCGAGCTGGAAACCATGCCCGCAAAAACCGAACGCGTAGTACAACCCGTCAACCGTGCCGCTGGCGCCCATTACCGGCAGCGAGTCCGGCAGGTAGCCTTCGATGCCGCTCCACACGCGGATGATATTGAGGTTGCCCACCCCCGGCAGCAGGCGGCGCATCTGGCTGATCTGGTTGAGGATGCTGCGCGGTTCCACATAAGCGCGGCGGTTGAGCATGTCCGGTTTGCTGCGATAACCGCCGCCGATGACGATATTGCCGCGCGGGATCTGGCGGAAGTAGATCACTTCTTCGGGGATTTTGGTGTACACGCCGATGACCGTCGGCAAAGCATAGGGCACCGGTTCGGTCACCGCCATCTGCGGGCCGTGGGTGTCCAGCGGCACGGGCTCGCCGAACTGCGCCGAGAGTTTCTGGCCCCAGGCGCCGGCGGTGATCAACAGCTGCGCGGCCTGGAATTGGCGGCCGTCGGTGGTGGTGATCTGGAAGTCGGCGCCGACCTTGCCCACCTCGGCCACCTCGGTACGTTCTTCAATCTGCGCACCCAGGCGCCGCGCCGCGCGGGCAAAGGCCGGCGCCGCCAGGCGTGGGTTGGCGTGGCCATCGTGGGGGGCGTAGGAGCCGCCCTTGACGTCCGGGCCGAGGAAACCGAAACGCTGACGCAGCTCGGCACCGCGATAAATCTTCAGGTCCAGTTGCTCGGCTTCCGGCGCGGCCGCGTAGGCCTCAAGCTCGGCGATTTCATCGTCGCGATAACACACGCGCATATGCCCGCTGGGAATAAATTCCAGGTCGTCGCCGATCAATTCCGGCAAGCGTTTCCACAACGCCCAGGAGCGGTTGGCCAGGGCCAGTTGCCCCAGGAAGCGGCCCTGACGGCGCACATTGCCGAAGTTGACGCCGCTGGCGTACTGGCCGATCTGGTCGCGCTCGAGCAGGATCACCGTCTGCCCGCGCCGACGCAGGAAAAACGCGGTCGCCGAGCCCATCACACCACCGCCGACAATCACCACATCAGCTTTTTGCACGCTCATGGCGAGACCTCCTCGGTGATCAGCATCGATAACGGTTTGACCGGCGCCTGACCACGCTGGCGCCCGACCTCCTGCACCTGCACGCCGGCAGCGGCGGCAATCACTTCGGCCCCGGCCTGGGAGCAATAACGGCCCTGGCAGCGGCCCATGCCGACCCGGCTGAACGCCTTGGCGCGGTTGACTTCGCAGGCGCCCTTCTCACTCACGGTACGGCGCAGTTCGCCGGCGCTGATCATCTCGCAGCGGCACACAATGGCGCTGTCGGGCAACGCCTTGGCCTGTTCGCCGGGCCACGGGAAAGCCTGGGCCAGGCCGAGGCGAAACTGGTCCATCACCGCCAGTGCCTGCTGTTGTTCATCGCGCAGGCCGCTGTCCAGCGGCTGCCCCAGGTCTTCCAGCAGCGCCAGGGCCACCAGGCGCCCGGCGTGCTCGGCGGCGTCGGCCCCGCGAATCTTCGCGCCGTCCCCGGCCGCGTACACGCCCTTCGCCGAGGTGCGACCGGCGTCATCGGTGGCCAGCCACCATTGGCTGGAAGCGTGATCAAACGTCATCGCGCAACCGGCCAGGTCACCCAATTGAGTCTCCGGGCGCAGGTGATAACCCAGCGCCACCGCATCGGCCTGGACCGTCTCGGTGCGGCCGCTGCCGGTGCTGAATCGCACGCCCATCACGCCAGTGGCCGCATCGCCCAGCACCTGCAACGGCTTGATCCCCAGGTGCACGGCGACCCTGGCCCGGTACAACTGCGCCAGCAGCTTGATCCCGGTGAACAGCACACCCGGACGCGCCAGCAGCTTGGGCAAGGCCTTGATCCGCAGGCTCAACGGCGAGGTATCCAACACCGCCGCCACCTCGGCGCCAGCCTTCACGTATTGGCTGGCGACCAGGTACAGCAGCGGCCCACTGCCCATGAACACCACGCGATGGCCGATGGACACGGCCTGGTTTTTCAAGGCGATCTGCGCCCCGCCCAGGCTGTAGGTGCCCGCCAGTTGCCAACCCTCGATGGGCATCAGGCGGTCGGTGGCGCCGGTGCAGAGGATCAGCGCGTCGTAGTCCACCGTGCTGTGGCGGCCCTGGCTCACGCAGCACAACTGCCCCGGCGTGAGGTTCCACACCAGAGTGTCGGGGCGATAGTCGATGGCACCGCGCAGGCGGTCGAAACTCTGGTGCAAGGCCTGGGCCTTGGCGGCTTCGCTGCCGTAGAGGGTGCTGTAGTCGCGGGTAAAGCCGTCGGGCTGACGGCGGTAGATCTGCCCGCCGTCGCGGCGGTTTTCGTCAATCAGGATCGGCTTGATCCCGGCCGCCAGCAGGGTTTCGGCGCAACGCACGCCGGCCGGGCCGGCGCCCACGATAACTACCCGTGCAGTGGCCATGTTGCCTCCGGTTGTGTGGTGACGATGTCCAGCCCATCGCGGACTTCGCTGGAACAGGCGCGCAGGCGTTCGCCGCTGCGGGTCCACACCCAGCAGTCCTGGCATGCGCCCATCAGGCAGAAACCGGCGCGACGGCCGCTGTCGAATTCCGACTGGCGCAACGCATTGCCGTGGGTCAGCAGCGCGACCATCAGGGTGTCGCCCTGCAGGGCCTCGACGGCCGCGCCATCCACGGTCAGGCTGACCGTCGGCCGGCCCTGTTCGGCCAGCCTCACAAAACGCCCTTTCATGCATAGGCTCCCAAGTTCATGGTGGTGACGCCGTGCTGGGTATCGAGCAACTGGGCGCCGTCGTGATGGCAGAGGATTTCACTGCCGTTGTCCAGGTTGCGCCGGGGTGGCGCGGTGCGGTTGCACAGGCCGTCGACACGCACCGGGCAGCGATTGAGGAAGGTGCACAGTTGCGCCACATTCGCCCGCTCGCCCAGCGCCGGCAGGCTGTCGCACGCCGTGCCGCAGGTTTCCAGCCAGCCTTGGCGCAACTCGGGCACCGAGTGAATCAACAGGTCGGTGTAGGGGTGGAACGGTGGCTCGGCAAACGACTCGCGGCTGCCGGCCTGCACCTTGTGGCCGCTGTACATCACCACAATGTCGTCGCACAGCGCACGCACGGTGGAGATGTCGTGGCTGATGAACAAGTAGGACACGCCCAGTTGCTGGCGCAGGTCGCGCAGCAGTTCGAGGATCGCCGCGCCCACCACGGTGTCGAGGGCCGAGGTCACTTCATCGCACAGGATCAGGTCCGGCTTGGCCGCCAGTGCGCGGGCCAGGTTGACCCGCTGTTTTTGCCCGCCGGACAACTCGTTGGGGCGCCGTTCGGCGAGGTCGCGTGGCAGGCGCACCAGATCGAGCAACTCGCCGATACGCGCCTGCAGCGCCGCGCCTTTGAGGCCAAAATACATTTTCAACGGCCGACTGATGATGGCCGCCACGCTGTGCATGGGGTTGAGCGCGGTGTCGGCGTTCTGGAACACCATCTGGATGCGGCGGAATTGTTCCGGGGTGCGCTCGGCAAGGCTGCCGCCCAGCGGTTGGCCGTCGAACGTCAAACCGCCGAGGGCCGGGGTCAGCAGCCCGGCCACCACACGCGCCAGGGTGGATTTGCCGGAGCCCGACTCACCGATCACGCCAATGGCCTGGCCGCGTCGCACGGTCAGCTCGATGTCTTCGAGCACCCGAATGCTCGGCATGCCTTGCAGGTTCTTGTTGCCGTAGCCGGCGGTCAGGCCGCTGATGGTCAGCAGCGGTACGTCTCCGGCCACCCCGCACGGCGGGCGAATGGTGGTGTCCGGGCGTGCGGCGGCCAGCAGACTGCGGGTGTAGGCGTGGGCCGGGGCCTTGAGCAGCGGCGCGGTGGCGCTTTGCTCAAGGATCTGCCCGCCGTTGAGCACCACGATCTGGTCGGCCATCTGCGCCACCACCGCCAGATCGTGGGACACGTACACCGCCGTGGCGCCGCGCTCGCGCACTACGCGTTTGAACGCGCGCAGCACGTCGATCTGGGTGGTCACGTCCAGCGCCGTGGTCGGCTCGTCGAGCACCACCAGCAGCGGGTCGCTGATCAGCGCCATCGCCGCCATCACCCGTTGCAGTTGCCCGCCGGAGACCTGGTGCGGGTAGCGTTGACCGATGCGCTCCGGGCCCGGCAGCGCGAGGTCGCGGAACAGCCCGATCGCCTTGGCGTACAACTCGGCCCGGGTGCCCAGGCCATGGATCAATGCGCCCTCCACCACCTGGTCGATAAGTCGTTTGGCCGGGTTGAACGCCGCCGCCGCGCTTTGAGCGATATAGGAAACCCGGTTGCCGCGCAGGCCTTGCAGCTGTTTTTCATTCAGGGCGAGCATGTCGTGCTCACCGACCCGCACGACGCCGCCGGACAGGCGACAGCCGCGCCGCGCATAGCCAAGCAGCGCCAGGGCGATGGTGGTCTTGCCCGAGCCGGACTCACCGATCAACGCCAGCACTTCACCTTTTTCCAGGGCAAAGCTCACGCCCTTGACGATCTCTACCTCGCCGCGCTCGCCACAGGCGACGACGCGCAGGTCTTCGACGCGAATCAATTCGCTCATTTCAATGGCCTCCCGTGCGTCGACTGCGTCTGGACGACAAATAGTCGATCAGCAGATTCACACCGATGGTCAGCGTGCCGATGGCCAGCGCCGGAATAATGATCGCCAGCGCCCCCTGGTTGAGGCCGCCGATGTTTTCCCGCACCAGCGAGCCGAGGTCGGCATCCGGCGGTTGCACACCGAGGCCCAGAAAGCTCATGCCGCTGAGCAGCAGCACGATGTAGCCGAAACGCAGGCCCAGGTCGGTCAGTACCGGGTTGAGCATGTTCGGCAGGATCTCCCTGCACGCCACGTACAAGCGGCGCTCGCCTCGGGTGCGCGCGACCTGCACATATTCCAGCGCCTCGATATTGACCGCCATGCTGCGCGCCACGCGGAACGAGCCGGGGATATAACTGATCACGGCCGTGCAGATCAGCAGCGTCACCGATGAGCCGAAGGCCGAGACCATAATCAAGGCGAGCATTTTGCTCGGGATCGAAATGAAGGCGTCCATGATGCGGCTGATGATTTCGTCCAGCCACTTGGGCGAGACCACTGACAACAGCGCACAACCGGTGCCTAACGTGCTGGCCAGCAAGGCCGCCACCAACGCCAGCCCGACGGTGAAGCGCGCGCCCACCAGCACGCGACTGAGCATGTCGCGCCCCAGGTAATCGGTGCCGAAGGGATGCGCGAGGCTGAAGCCTTCGAAGATGTTGTCCGAGACCACTTCGCCCACCGGATGTGGCGCCAGCCACGGACCAAACAGCGCCACCAGCAGCCAGGCCACGCACACCACGCCACCCACCAGCCCCAGCCAGGACGGGCCGCTGGAGACCTTGGCCAGGGCCAGCGCGGAGGACACCGGCTTGGACTTCGCAATGAGGTTGTTCATTGGTTTCTCAGCCTCGGGTTGGAAAGAATCGCGCACAGGTCGGCCAACAGCACCAGGCCCAGGTAAGCGGCGCAGAACAACATGGTGCAGGCTTGCACCAGCGCCATGTCGCGATTGGTCACGGCATCGACCATCAAGCTGGCAATGCCGGGATAGTTGAAGATGGTTTCGACGATCACCACCCCGCCCAACAGGTACGACAGGCTCAGGGCGATGGCGTTGGCAATCGGCCCGATGGCATTGGGCAAGGCATGGCGCAGCACGATGCGGATCGGGCTGACGCCCTTGAGATGCGCCATTTCCACGTAGGCGCTGTCGAGCTGGTCGATCACGGCGGCGCGGGTCATGCGCGCCATTTGCGCGACGATCACGCAGCACAGGGTCATCACCGGCAAGGCATAGGTGCGCATGAATTGCAGCGGTGAGCTGATGTCGCTGGCGTAAGACAGCGCCGACAGCCAACCGAGGTTGACCGCGAAAATCAGCACCGCGAGAGTCGCCACCAGAAACTCCGGCACGGCGACCATCGCCAGCGTGACAAAGCTCAGGCAGCTGTCGATGCGCCCGCCCCGGCCCATCGCCGAGCCGATGCCGAGCACCAGTGCCACCGGCACCGAGACCAGTGCCGTGGCGCCCGCGAGCATCAGGGTGTTGGGCACCCGGCCCGCCATCAGTTCACCCACGGGCATGGCGTTGGACACCGACACGCCCATGTCGCCGGTGAGCAGGCTCATCAACCAGTGCAGGTAACGCAACACACCGGGCTGGTCCAACCCCAGTTTCAGGCGCAGGGCCGCCACCTGTTCAGGGGTGGCGAACTGGCCCAGGGATTGTTGCGCCGCGTCCCCCGGCAGTACCGCCGTGATCGCGAACACGACCATGGACACGATCAACAAGGTCACGACCCCTGCGCCGAAGCGCCGGCCGATCAACCACAGTGTCTTGCTATTCATCGCACTGCCCTCCTCAAGCGTCCAGCCACACCTGCTCGGCGAACATGTAGCCCATGAAACCGCCCAGCGGGTTGCTGTCATAACCCTTGATGCGTTGGTCCACGCCGTCGATGTTGCTGATGAACACCGGCACGCCGATACCGCAGTGATCGTGCACCAGGGTCTGCATGTCGCCATACATTTTGGCGCGCTTGGCGTCATCGGTTTCGCCACGGGCGAGCATCAGCAATTGGTCGAACTGGTCGTTCTGCCAGCCGGACTCGTTCCACGGTGCCTTGGACTGGAAGAACTGCGAGAACATCACGTCGGCATTCGGCCGTGGGTTGATGTTGCCGAAGCTCAAGGGGTGCTTCATCCAGTGGTTGGACCAGTAGCCGTCGCTGGGCAGGCGGTTCACATCAAGCTTGAGCCCGGCCTGCTTCGCCGATTGCTGCAACAGCACGGCGATGTCCACCGAACCGGTCGCGGCCGGTGACGCCATCAGCGGCATGGTGATGCTTTCCATGCCGGCCTTCTTGAGCAGGAACTTGGCTTTTTCCGGGTCGTAGACCGTCTGCGGCAGGTCGGTGTTGAAGTAACGCGAACCCGGCGCGATCGGATGGTCGTTGCCGACCACGGCAAAGCCACGGAACACCGCCGACTTGACCTGCTCACGGTCCAGCAACAGCTTCATGGCCTGGGTGAATTCCGGGCTTTTGCCGGGCAGTTGGTCCTGACGGATGATCAAGTCAGTGTAGTTGCCCGACGGTGCATCGACGACGCGGTGTTTGGCGCTGGCCTTGATACGCGTAGTGGAGCGTGGGTTGACCTCGTTGATCATGTGCACATCGCCCGACAACAGCGCATTGACCCGCGACGGCTCGTCGCCGATGGCGATGAACTCGATCTCGTCGAGGTACGGCAGGCCTGGCTTCCAGTAGTTCTTGTTGCGCACCGCAACCGAACGCACACCGGGCTTGAACTCGCCGACGGTGAACGGGCCGGTGCCGATGCCTTTATTGAAGTCGGTGGTGCCCTCGGGCACGATCAACAGGTGCGACACGGCGAGGATCGACGGCAACTCGGCGTTGGGCGCGCTGAGGCGGATCTGCACTTCGTTCGGCCCGCTGGCCTTGATTTCGGCGAACTGCTCCAGCAGCGCCATGACTTTGGAACCGGTGATCGGGTCCTTCTGACGGACCAGGGAGAACACCACATCGGCGGCGGTCAGTGGCTTGCCGTTGTGGAAGGTCACGTCCTTGCGCAAGGTGATGGTCCACAGGGTGGCGTCGGTGTTGTCGATGCGCTCGGCCAGTTCCAGTTGCGGCACCAGGTGCTTATCGAAGCGGGTCAGGCCGTTGTAGAACATGTAGTGGCGCACGTAGTCGGTGGACAGCGCGCCCTTGGCCGGGTCGAGGGTGTCGGCGGTGGAGGTGGACATGCCCGCCACCCGGATCTTGCCGCCGGGCTTGCCTTTGCCGGCCGCTGTCGCTTCATCGGCGAACACCTTGCCGGCGGCACCGAACAGGCTGCCCGCACCGGCGGCGGCCACACCGGCCACGCCGAGCATCTGCAAGGCGTGGCGGCGTGACATGCCGCGATTGAGGCTTTCGAAGACCCGCAGGCTGTCTGCGCCGGAGATCAGCTCGGGGGTGTTTTTGTTGTCAGTCATAGCAAGGCTACCTGTCGATAATCGGAAGAATCGAGTGCTCACGGATGTCCGGAGCGTCCTGGAAACGCAAACGACGGTGACGCAACAACGGCAACTCAGTGCAAATAGTCCTGGAAGCGGTAATAGGCACCCACAAAGGGCAGGAACCAGGGTTTGCCGAAATGCCCGGGAATCGCCGGCCACTCAAGGTCCCGCCAGGGGTTGGCCGCGGCATTGCCGGCCATCACCTCGGCCATCACCTGGCCCATGTGCACCGACATCTGCACGCCATGGCCGCTGTAGCCCATGGAATGGAACACGCCGCCATGCTGGCCGGCGCGGGGCAGGCGGTCGGACGTCATGTCCACCAGGCCGCCCCAGCAGTAGTCGATCTTTACCTGGGCCAACTGCGGGAACATGTTCAGCATCGCCGCCTGCAGCACCTTGCCGCTCTTGGCGTCGGAGACGCTGTCGGACATCGCAAACCGTGCACGTCCGCCAAACAGCAGGCGGTTGTCCGGGGTGAGGCGGAAGTAATTGCCGATCATGCGGCTGGTCACATAAGCCCGGTGCTGGGGCAGCAACTGGTCGATCAGGGCCTGGGGCAAGACTTCGGTGGCGATGACAAAACTGCCCACCGGCACAATGCGCCGGCGATACCAGCCGAGGTCGCCATGCTGGCAAGCACCGGTGGCCAGCAACACTTGCCCGGCATGCAGCGAGCCTTTGGCGGTGTTGACCTGATAGCCGCCGGCCCTGGCCTGCCAGTCCTTGACCTGGGTGTGTTCGTAAATCATCGCCCCACGCCGCGCCGCCGCTTCGGCCAAGCCGACACCAAAGCGACCGACATGCATCTGCACGCCGTTGCGTTGCAGCAAGCCACCGTGGAACTGTGCCGAATTGACTTCCGTCTGGGTCTGTTCGGCGCTGAGCAACTCGACGTTGGCATCCACCTCCCGGCGGATCAGCTCGCAGGTGCGGGCCAGGCCTTCGTAATGCATCGGCTTGGCCGCCAGCTTGAGCTTGCCGTTGCGCACCAGGTCGCAGGCGATCCCTTCCTGCTCGACCAGCGACACCACCGTCTGCACGGCACTTTCATAGGCCTGGTAATAGGCACGCGCCCTGGCGGCACCGAGGCTGGCATGCAACCCGGCGTAATCCTGGGCGACGCCGGTATTGCACTGTCCGCCGTTGCGCCCCGAGGCTTCGCCGATCACGCGACCGGCGTCGAGCACCACCACACTGGCGCCCTTGAGCGCCAGCGCCCGCGCCGCCGCCAGGCCGGTGAAACCGCCACCGACCACGGCCACATCGACCTGCTTGGGCAAGCCGCCCAGCTGGGCACCGGTAAACGCCGGTGCGGTGTCGAGCCAATAGGATTCGCTGCCCATGTCGTGCCCCTTGTGTGTGTTACAGACCGACCAGCGCCGGCAGCCCACCGATATCGGTGATCTGCTGGTAACCGAAGAAGGCATTGCCCGGGACTTCATGGCCACGGGCAACGAATGCCTTATGCTTGATCTTCATGTCATGGGCCGGCATCAGGTCATAACGGAAGCTGGACGACACATGCAAGATGTCTTCCGGGCCGCAGCCGAGGTTGTCGAGCATGAACTCGAAGGCCGCCAGGCGCGGCTTGTAGGCCTGGGCCTGTTCGGCGGTGAACACCTTGTGGAACGGCGCGCCGAGCTTGTCGACGTTGGACATGATCTGACTGTCGCTGGCATTGGAGAAAATCACCAGAGGAATCTTGTCGGCAATCTTCGACAGACCGGCCGGCACATCCGCATGGGGGCCCCAGGTCGGCACGGCGTCGTAATACAGTTGGCCTTCCTCGCGGTAATCGATACCCCAGCGTTTGCAGGTACGGGCCAGGGCGGTCTTGAGAATTTCATCGTAGGGGCGCCAGTCGCCCATGACCTGGTCGAGGCGGTAGGCCGAGAAGTCTTTGACGAACTGATCCATCTGTTGAGGCTTGATGCGATCGGCGAACAGCTCGCGGGTCATGGTGCCCATATGGAAGTTGGTCAGCGTACCGTAGCAGTCGAACGTGATGAATTTGGGACGAAGAAAGCTCATGGAGTGCGGTCCTGAAGGTCGTTTAAGGAGACAAGCGTTCGCTGCCCTGGCGGCGCGTCGGCCTCGTTGCAGCACAGCTTCATTACACCACTGTGAAATCAGCATATGCCGTCTAAAACGACCCGCGCTCAATACAAACCACCGTTTTGGTGGCTGGGCTCAGCAGACTTTGCGGTGCGCGCCAGGCTTGGGCAGAGCCTTTGTTTGTGCGCTTTTAGAGGGCTTACGAGGTGGGGAGGCTCAAGGATTGGGGGTGTGGGCGGCAGAAAGTATTGAGTGCATATCCGTTTCTGCGGTAACGGCTGCTATTGGTTCCGCTTTTACAGCGGCTCACTTTTGAACAGCCGGAATGCCGGCCCAGTCAAAAGTAAGCAAAACGCTCTTGCCCCAACACTCGGCACCTCGCTTAGGCTCGGTGTGCCCGTAATCCGACATTGATTTGGGGGCCCGCCTTAGATCAAGATCAAAAGCCAGAGCAGAGCCACGGCCAGAGCAACAGCAGGCAGTCGTGTAGATACCCATGCTCATCGGGGCAAGTCCCTCCCTCATTTGAAGGTTCCAAGGCCGCCGCGTTATCAGAAAGGCCTCATGGCATTTACTGCCGCCGCCCCACAAAAATTAAGTAGTACCTGTGGCCTCACCCCCTCACGGCCCCAGGAATCTACCGAATATTCATGTCCCTCTTGCCAGCCTTCAAACCAGATGGGATACAAGCCTCCTCGCTCTGAAAAACACCGCTTTATGGAGGCTCGCCATGTCCGCCCTGCCACATCCCTCTTATATCTATCGCCCAATGACCCCGGCCGACCTGCCCGCCGCTCACGACTTGTCGGTGCAACTCAAATGGCCCCACCGCCAGGAAGACTGGGCGATGTTGCAGCGGGTCAGCGATGGCTTCGTGGTGATGGACGGCGAGCGGCTGATCGGCAGTGCCTTCACCTGCCCCCAGGGCGATTACGCCACCATCGGCCTGGTGATCGTCAGCAATGACTATCAAGGCCAGGGCATCGGCCGTCGCTTGATGGAGAAGGCCATTGCCGCTTGCGGTTCGCGCACGCCGGTGCTCAATGCGACCCTCGCCGGTGCGCCGTTGTATGCCAGCCAGGGGTTTGTCGAGTTCGGTCATGTGCAACAACATCAGGGCCCGGTGCAGGTTCCCGCGTTGTCGGCGTTGGCCCAGGGCGAGAGCTGCCGCGCGCTTGACGCGAACGACCACACCGCCCTGCTTGCACTGGCCAAGGCCGCCAGCGGGCTGGACCGCCGTGACGTGCTGCGTGACGTGCAGGTGGAGCACGCCGTGGGGATCGAGCGCGATGGTCAGCTACGCGGCTTCGCGCTGTTGCGACCGTTTGGGCGTGGGCGCTGCATCGGCCCGGTGGTGGCCGAAAACATCGAGCAGGCCAAGTATCTGATCGGCACATTGCTGGCCCCGCTGCAGGACGCCTTTGTCCGCATCGACATTCCCGTCAGTTGCGGTCTGAACGACTGGCTGGAAAACGCGGGCCTGAAAAACATCGACACCGTCGCGCAGATGGCCATGGGCACACCGCCCCAGCCCAGCCAAGGCGTATACCCCTTTGCCTTGATCACCCAGGCGATCGGCTGACTTTTCTCCCGGAGTATTGCCCATGTCATCTCCCCGTATCCTGCTGTTGGCACGCGCCGACGGCAGCCGCGTTGCCACGTCGTTCACCCCCGGTGCCCTGAGCGCGTCGGACCCGTTCGGCGACAGCCGCCGACTCGCCTGGCGCGGCGACGATGGCGTGTGCGCAGGCCTGGTGCCGTTCAGCGGCGAAGCGGTGATCGACGATTTCCCCCACAGCGAAACCCTGGTGGTGCACGCAGGGCAGGTGCTGCTCAGCAGTGCGGAACAGACGCTGAAACTGGATGTCGGCGGCAGCGCCGTGATCGGTCGTGGCACCCGCCTCAAGGTGCAGGCGAGTGCGGGCAGCCGATGGGCGTTCTGCGCCGTCGACCAAGCCGATGCCCCCACCTGCCCGGGGCTGACCCTGCTCGAACCTTACCCCCAGCTCAACCCGTCCGCCGCACCGGAACCGGCCATCCTGATCGGCCCCGCCCCACAGTGCCGCGCGCTCAATCTGTTCGACGATGCCGTGACCGAACTGCGCGTCGGCATCTGGGATTCGACGCCCTACGCCCGCCACGGCCGGCCGCACAAATTGCATGAATTGATGCACCTGCTCGAAGGTGCCGTCACTCTGCATGACGACGCGGGTGGCGAGGTCACCGTCAATACCGGCGACACGGTGTTCGTGGCCAAAGGCGCGCCGTGTGCCTGGACCAGCAGGGTGTATGTGCGCAAGGTCTACGCCGTGAAGTAACTCAGGTTTTCAGTGCCTCTTCCAGAAACGCCACCAACGCCTGGACACGCGGACTGCGCAGTTTGCGCGACGGCACCAGCAGCAGGATCGGCGCGCTATCAAAGCTCCAGTGCGCCAACACGCGCACCAGGCTACCGCCGGCCACCGCGTCGCTCACGTCCCACTGCGAACGCAGCACCAACCCCAAGCCTTGCTCGGCCCAACGCCGGGCGACGCTGCCGTCGTTGCTCAACAACGCCGGCTGCACGCGCAGCGTCTTGCGGCCCTGCCCCTTGCGCAGGTGCCACAGGGTGATGTCTTCATCATTTTCACGAATGCAAATGCAGCGATGGGACGCCAGCTCGTCCGGCGAAGACGGCACGCCGTGCGCTTGCAGGTAGGCCGGGCTCGCGCATAGCCAGCGCTCGTTGAGCGTCAGTGTCCGCGCGGTCCACAGGCTGTCATTGAGATGGCCGATGTGAATCACCGCATCGCTGTCATGCCGATCCGGCCAGGGTGTCTCGCGCAAATCCAGGTGCAGGCACAGCTGCGGATGCAGTTTGGCAAACCGCGCCAACAACGGTGCGATGCGCTGCCGACCATAACCAAAGGGTGCCGCCAGCCGCAAAGTGCCCACCAGTGTTTCATCCTTCTGCCGGAACGACTCCGGCAGCGCCTCCAACTGTTCCAGCAACAGCGCGCTTTCCCGCGAGAAGCGCTCACCCTCCGCCGTGAGGCTGAGGCGGCGCGCATCGCGATTGGCCAGGGTCAGCCCGAGCAGCGTCTCCAGCTTACGCAAGCGCATCGACAGCGCCGGCGGCGAGACATTCAGGGTTCTGGCCGCGGCACTCAATGACTCGGAGCGCGCCAGGGTGACCGCCAGGCGCAGGTCTTCGATGGAAATCATTCAATTTTACTTAAGGATTGATTAAACCTGATTGAACCACAGGTTAACGACAGCTGAGTAGAGTGCAACCAGTACCCAGCCACGCGAGCTTCGCCATGTCCACGCCGATTGCTTCCCTCGACACGCCCGCCGCACTTATCGATATCCCGCGAATGCAGCGCAATATCCAGCGTATGCAACAGCGCCTGAACGACCTGGGCGTGCGTTTGCGCCCGCATATCAAGACCAGCAAATGCCTGCCGGTGATCCACGCACAGATAGCCGCCGGGGCCAGCGGCGTTACGGTGTCCACCCTCAAGGAAGCGCAGCATTGTTTCGCCGCCGGCATCCGCGACGTGTTCTATGCCGTCGCCATCGCACCGGGCAAATTGCCCCAGGCCCTGGCCCTGCGCCGCCAAGGCTGCAACCTCAGCCTGCTGACCGACAGTGTTGCAGGCGCCGAGGCTATCGTCGCGTTTGCACAGCAGCAGGATGAACGCTTCGACATGTGGATCGAAATCGACTGCGACGGCCATCGCTCCGGACTGGCCGCCGACGCCCCTGCACTGCTGGAGGTCGCGCAGTCGCTCAGCAACGGCGGCATGCACCTGCGTGGCGTGATGACCCACGCCGGTTCCAGCTACGAGCTGGACAACCCGCAAGCCCTGCAAGCGCTGGCCGAACAGGAACGCCGGCTCTGCGTACGCGCGGCAGAAAACATCCGCGCCACCGGGGTGGCGTGTGCCGAGGTCAGCATCGGTTCGACCCCTACCGCCCTCTCGGCCTTGAACCTGGACGGCGTCACGGAAGTACGCGCCGGCGTCTACGTGTTCTTCGACCTGGTCATGCACAACATCGGTGTGTGCCAGGCCGACGAGTTGGCGCTGAGCGTATTAACCAGCGTCATCGGCCATCAACCGGACAAAGGTTGGATCATCACCGATGCCGGCTGGATGGCCATGAGCCGTGACCGCGGCACGCAGCGCCAGCGCCACGACTTCGGTTATGGCCAGGTGTGCAACGAAGCGGGCGATTGGATCGAAGGCGCGCAGTTCAGCGGCGCCAACCAGGAGCACGGCATCATCAGCCTGGGTGCAGCCGAACACGAGACGCTTGTCACGCGATTCCCCATCGGCAGTCGGCTGCGCATCCTGCCCAATCACGCCTGCGCCACCGGTGCGCAGTTCCCGGACTATCACGCCGTGGCCGCCGATGGCACGCTGCATACCTGGAGTCGCCTGCATGGCTGGTAATCACCTCCACACGATCTTCAGCCCCCACGCAGCAGCGCCGGGCGGGCACTATGCCCAGGCGATCGCGCACGCAGGCGTGCTGTATGTTTCGGGGCAACTGCCGGTGCGCGCCAATGGCGAGCACAGCAGCGGGCAGCCGTTCGAGGTTCAAGCATCGATTGCCCTGGATAACCTGCTGGCGATCCTGGACGAAGCGGGCCTGAGCCAGCGCGACCTGCTCAAAGTGACGGTGTACGTCGTCGACATACAACACTGGCCGGCCTTTGACCGGATCTACGCGCGCTACCTGGGCGAGCACAAACCGGCGCGCGCCGTGGTGCCTGTGCCGGCGCTGCATCATGGTTACCTGATCGAAATCGACGCCGTGGCCCGTATTGCACAGGAGCAGTGCCCATGACCCCACAGAAAAGCGACGTGCTGATCATCGGCGGCGGCATCATGGGCGCCTCGTCGGCGTTTTTCCTGCGGCGGCGCGGCTGCTCGGTCACGCTGCTGGAACGCGACCAGATCGGTCAGTACGCCAGCGGCGTCAACTTCGGCAACGTGCGCCGCCAGGGCCGCTATCTGGGGCAACTGGCGCTGGCCAATCGTTCCTGGGCGCTGTGGAAACGCTTGCCGGAACTGATCGACGATGACTTGGAATTTATCCCCAGCGGCCACATGCGCGTGTGTTATCGCGACGATGAAATCGCCGAGCTTGAGGCCTACGCCGCGGCGCCGGAAGCCGCGCAACTGGACCTGAAGATTTATCGCGGTGCCGAGCTGCATCAGCGTTTCGGCTTCCTCGGCCCGGACGTCAAGGGCGGCTCCTACGCGCCCCACGACGGCCACGCCAACCCACGCCTGGCCGCACCGGCATTTGCCCGCGCCGCTCGGCGCCTCGGTGCGCAAATCAAGGAAAAAATCGAAGTCGCCGACGTGGAAAAGGTCAACGGCCTGTTCCACGTCACCACCACCGATGGGCAACTGTTCGTCGCCGAACAGCTGTTGATTAGCGCCGGTGCCTGGGCCGCGCGCTTGTCCGAGCGCTTTGGCGAACCGGTGCCGCTGGAGCCCAACGGCCCGCAGATGTCGGTTACGGAACCGGTGCCCTACGCGTTGAAGACGGTGATCGGCGTGTTCACCAAGATCAAGGAAGAGGTGATCTACTTCCGCCAGATCCCACGCGGCAACATCATCATCGGCGGCGGTGCCCGCTGCACACCGGACATGCTCAACCGACGCGCGTTTTTCAAGCCTGAGAGCCTGCTCAACCAGATGCGCCAGATGAAGCGACTGCTGCCGGGCGCCGAAAAACTGAACATCATCCGCGTGTGGAGCGGCATCGAAAGCTACACCCCGGACTCCCTGCCGGTGATGGGCCCGAGCGGCGTCGTGGATGGGCTGTTTTACGCCTTCGGCTTCTGCGGCCACGGTTTCCAGCTGGGCCCCGGTGTGGGGGATGTGATGGCCGAACTGATCAGTACAGGCAGCACCCGTACCCTGATCAGCCCGTTCGATATCCGGCGGTTTACCCAACCGTCGAAGACATGGATCAGCTAGCGGTCGTAGTGAGCGGGGCAAGCCCTAATGCCTGTCAGTTAAGAAGTTGAAAGGGTAAAAAGTGACCTGTGGCGAGGGAGCTTGCTCCCGCTGGGCCGCGAAGCGGCCCCGCTCTTTGTCTACAAAGAATGGGACTGCTG